>CAMFGH010000036.1 GCA_945949875.1 uncultured bacterium | reverse complement strand
TAAACATAATCAAGATCTTCCGGAATATCCAGATCAGAACAATCCGGAATATAGGAAAATGTCTTATCTGCGGAAGAAGCCAGTTCTACTGCTTCTCCATAGATTTTTGCTTCCTGATAAGCTTTTTTAGCCCACTGACCGGTCAGAATATAACCTGCTTTGCGGTTCTTCATCAGGTTCATTGGTACGGAAGCAAAAATAAGGCTTGCACCACCCTGTAAAAACAGAACTTTGTAGTTATCAGGGATGTTCATTAATTCTCTTAAATCTTTTTCAGCATCTTTGATAATCTTATCGTATACCTTGGATCTGTGACTCATCTCCATAACGGACATCCCACATCCTTCGTAATCCAGCATCTCAGCTGCTGCTTCTTTTAATACTTCCTCCGGTAAAACCGCAGGTCCTGCGGAAAAATTGTAAACTCTTGCCATCTTTTCTCCTCCCAAATTGAAACGTCTTTCCACTTGTTTCGAAATATTTTATGTATCAGTCACTTCTTTAACACATTAAAGTGATGCATACCTATAGTTACCCATTTTACATTTAAACCATATATTCGTCAACCGCTAATCATAACCCGGATTACTCCAGATTACTCCGGTCCTGAAAATCAAACCGGCCCCTAATAGAAAATCACAACCGGCATTCCGATTTCTGCCATATCATACAGTTTCTCCATCACATCATGAGGGGTATTGATACATCCGTGGGAACCTTCTGTTTTGTAGATCTCTCCACCAAACTCATCCCGCCACAATGCATCATGTATACCGATACCGTTCTTGACAGGCATCCAGAAATCCACATGTGCCGCATAGCCCGGACCGCGCAGAACCCTGTTTTTCTGTTTCAGATAAATATAAAATACGCCCTCCGGAGTTTCCCGTTTTCGCATCATATTTCCGGTAACCACCGGCGTATCAATCATGCATTCTCCATTCTGATAAAAATACATCTTCTGCTGCGTTATATCTATTTCGATGTAGGTATCACCAATATCATTCAGTCCCTGTGCCCATGCTTTACGCAGATACTCAGGCTGGCGCAGTACATCCTTTCGCTCCAGGACCGCCTGTTCTAAAAATGCAGTCTCCTTTTTCCGATCCAGTTCATTTCCATAGGTCCCGTTTTCCAGAGTGATCAGATCTCCTCTTGTGGACTGAAAGGTATGGGGCTTTCCATAGCTGTCATACAAATCTGCCAGTTCCACAACTGCCTGGTCTACCTGTTCCATATTCCAGGTGAAATTCCGGTTTTCATCCAGAACGAAATCCAGATCATTTTCTCCGGTTGCAATCCAATGTGACATCACAGCCCCATCATATACCACATCGGAATCTCCCATGTCATAGGTGATGGTGAAATCCAGAAAATCAAAAAGTCTTTGTGCAGTATCCGCTGTTTCCTTTTCGTTTTCCGAAAGAGGTTCATCATAATAGCATGCTGTCTCTTCCAGGGAAATGGCATCCTGCTGACTTTGTATTGCAAAAAGCAGCTGTTCAAACAATCTTGTCTCATCTAAAATATGCATCTTGTTGTTTTGAAATACATACCCTGCATCATCATCTAAAAAAAATCGTACTGATTTATTTCTTGCCCGTTCTGCCTTTACACCGGTTAGCTGATCTATCCTTTGACGGAGCAGATCTTCTTTTACAATAATAGAAGGACTGATGGAATATCCTCCCCTCAGTCCTTCCTCATTATGAGCCATTATATTGCGGTACCAAAGAAAAGGGTTCTGCTGCATGAATATTCGATTCAGCTGATCGGTATAGTCCAGTTCTATCATTTCTTCCGGAAATTTTAAAACCTCTTTATAATCCGAATCATACCAGACCAGGATCTCTTCGTAAGTGGTCTGGGAAATAAGCTCCCGGTTTACTTCTCCCACCGATTTCCCGGTACAATAGATGCCATTGATCCATGTTCCAAAGGTAAATCCATCGGTATAAAACAGAGCAATTCCCAGATATGAACTTATGATCAGCATGACAGCTACGAGGATGCAGCCTGTCAGAACCTTTTTTCTTTTCATTCTTATTTCTCTTTTGCTTTTAAATCATTCTCATCAAATACTTCACTGATTGGTGTTCCCGGGGAAACCATTGGGAATACCTTGTCATCCTCGTGAATCATACAGTCCAGAACCACCGGTCCGCCTGCATGCAGTGCTTTTTCAATGGCAGGAGCCACTTCTTCTTTGCTGGTTACACGAATTGCCATACAGCCAAGTCCCTCTGCCACTTTGCAGAAGTCAACCTTATCATCCAGAACCGTCTGGGAATATCTGTGATCATAGAACAGTGTCTGCCACTGTCTTACCATACCCAGTACATGATTATTGATGACTACCTGAATGATCGGAATATTATATCTGCTGGCAGTTGCAAGCTCATTCATATTCATGCGGAAGCATCCATCACCGGCAATATTGATACAAACCTTATCCGGCCGGCCCATCTTTGCACCGATACAGGCACCCAGACCATATCCCATGGTTCCAAGTCCACCGGAGGATAGGAATGTACGAGGCTCTGTATATTTGTAATACTGAGCAGCCCACATCTGATGCTGGCCTACATCTGTGGTAATGATTGCCTTTCCTTCTGTCAGTCTGCAGATTTCCTCAATGATATATGGACAGGACAGCTTGGAAGCATCATAATTCAAAGGATATTTTTCCTTTAATTCTTTGATTCTGGCCATCCACTGAGGATGTTCCTGTTGATGAAGTCTTCTGTTCAAAATCTGCAGGACTTCTTTCAGATCACCTACCACAGAAACATCTGTCTTAATGTTTTTATTGATTTCTGCTGCATCAATATCAATATGTAATACCTTGGCATTTTCTGCGAATTTCTTTGGATTACCAACCACACGGTCTGAGAATCTGGCGCCCAGTGCAATCAACAGATCACATTCACTGACACCCAGATTGGAAGCCTTGGTTCCATGCATACCGATCATACCTGTGTAGGCATCATCTGTACCGTCAAAAGCTCCTTTTCCTAACAGAGTATCACAGACCGGGGCATCGACTTTGCTGACAAACTGTCTGAATTCATCAGACGCACCGGAAGCGATAATACCACCACCTGCATATACATATGGTTTCTTTGCATTCTGGATCAGATCAATGGCTGCTGCAATATCACTTTCCGTATAGCGGGATGGCTTTTCAATTGCCGCCGGTTTCATAGGCGTAAACTCGCATGTATTGGCGGTAACATCCTTGGTGATATCCACCAGAACCGGGCCGGGTCTGCCGGACATGGCGATCTTAAATGCTTTCCGAAGTGTGTCTGCCAGAATATTAATATCTTTTACAATATATCCGTGTTTGGTAATCGGCATGGTCACACCGGCAATATCCACTTCCTGGAAAGAATCTTTTCCCAGCGCCGGAAGATTCACATTGGCTGTAATAGCTACCATCGGAATGGAATCCATATATGCGGTAGCGATACCGGTAACCAGATTGGTTGCCCCCGGACCACTGGTGGCCATACATACCCCCACTTTTCCGGTTGCTCTGGCATATCCGTCTGCTGCATGGGCAGCTCCCTGCTCATGACTGGTCAGTATATGATTGATCTCATCACGATGTTTATATAAGGCGTCATAGATATTTAAAATAGTGCCTCCCGGATACCCGAACACTGTATCTACGCCCTGCTCTTTCAAACATTCTATTACGATTTCTGCACCTGTAAGCTGCATTGTATTTTTCCCTCCACCTGTCTAAAAACATTTTCTATTTTAGAATTATTGTATCTCAAACTATTTTCGACCCGGATTCTGTATCTCGGAATCATTTCTTCTCCAGAATAGCACCTCTGTTTCCGGATGTTACCATTTCACGGTATCTTGCCAGATAACCGGAATTTACCTTTGGTTCTTTGGGCTGCCATTTTGCTTTTCTTTCTGCCAGTACTTCATCGGATACCTTCACATTCAGTGTACATTCCGGAATGTTAATGCTGATGATATCTCCCTCTTCTACCAGTGCGATTGGACCGCCAACCGCTGCTTCCGGAGAAACGTGTCCAATGGATGCTCCACGGGATGCACCGGAGAAACGACCGTCTGTGATCAGTGCCACACTGGAGCCCAGTCCCATACCTGCAATAGCAGAAGTCGGATTCAGCATTTCTCTCATACCGGGGCCACCCTTTGGTCCTTCATAACGGATCACTACAACATCACCTGCCACAATTTTACCGGATTTAATGGCATCAATGGCATCTTCTTCACATTCAAAGACTCTGGCCGGTCCTTCATGAACCATCATTTCTTCCACAACTGCTGAACGCTTTACCACACTGCCATCCGGAGCAAGATTTCCTTTCAGAACAGCCAGACCACCTGTTTTGCTGTATGGATTATCCAGTGGTCTGATGACTTCCGGATCTTTATTTACCACACCTTTGATATTTTCGCCGATGGTTTTACCGGTTACTGTCATACAATCCTCATGTAAAAGTCCCAGCTCACTGAGTTCATTCATCACAGCATAAACACCGCCAGCTTCGTTCAGATCTTCCATATAAGTAGGACCTGCCGGAGCCAGATGACAAAGATTCGGCGTTTTTGCACTAATCTCATTGGCAAAAGAAATATCAAAATCAAAACCGATTTCATGGGCAATAGCCGGTAAATGGAGCATGGAGTTGGTAGAACATCCCAGTGCCATATCCACTGTAAGGGCATTCAAAATAGCCTCTTTGGTCATAATATCACGAGGACGGATATTTTTCTTAAGAAGCTCCATAACTGCCATACCTGCATGCTTAGCCAGTTTAATACGTTCGGAATATACTGCAGGAATGGTGCCATTTCCACGAAGTCCCATACCAAGAGCTTCTGTCAGACAGTTCATGGAGTTTGCAGTATACATACCGGAACAGGAACCACAGGTCGGACAAACCTTTTCTTCAAATTCCCGTACTTCCTCTTCTGTCATGGTTCCGGCTGCAAGAGAACCGACTGCTTCAAACATGGAAGAAAGACTTCTCTTCTGGCCTTTTACATGACCTGCCAGCATAGGACCACCGGATACAAAAACAGTTGGCACATTGATACGTGCAGCTGCCATTAAAAGACCCGGTACGTTTTTATCACAGTTTGGCACCATAACAAGTGCATCAAACTGATGTGCCAGTGCCATACATTCCGTAGAATCAGCGATCAGATCTCTGGTAACCAGGGAATACTTCATTCCCACATGTCCCATGGCAATCCCATCACATACTGCAATGGCAGGAAATACAACCGGTACACCGCCTGCTTCTGCCACGCCCAGTTTTACTGCGTTTACAATTTTATCCAGGTTCATATGCCCCGGTACGATTTCATTATAAGAGCTTACAATACCAACCATGGGTTTTTGCATTTCCTCTTCTGTAAATCCCAGCGCATTGAACAAACTTCTGTGAGGTGCCTGCTGTGCACCAACCTTTACATTGTCACTTCTCATGAATAACTTCTCCTCTCTTTCCCTCTATATGATTCATGCTCTTTTTTATCCTTTTATAAAAGATGCCCTTCTGGCATTTTCCTGCACTTTTAAGATATCCGCTTCCGTAAATCCATAATGCTTCACCAGATTATCGTACTCCCTTGTTAAGGATGTTCCGGAAACAGTCATATTATCTGTGTTAATGGTAACACAAATGCCACGATCCAGCAGTTTTTTCACCGGATGGGTTTCCTCCGGTGGAACCGCCAGAGTCTGCAGATTACTGATCACGCAGACTTCCAGTGCAATCTGTTCTCTCACCAAACGTTCCATGGTTTCTTCTGAATAAATGGCCGCCACACCATGACCGATTCGGGAAGCACCTAAATCCATGGCCAGATTGATGTGATCATAGGAACCACATTCCCCTGCATGAATCGTAAACGGAATCCCCAGCTCTTTTGCTCTCTGAAACATAGGAACGAATTTTTCAGCCGGTTCCATGCCTTCTGCACCGGCAATGTCCAAAGCAATCACACCTTTTCCCAGAAAACTTCCGGCCAGCTCCACGGTCTCCAGATTCTCTGCTTCTTCACCACCGATCATCATACATAAAATCAACCCGGCTTTCATTTCCGGACAGTCAACAAGTGCTTTGTTCATACCGGAAATAGCCGCATTTACGATTTCTTCTCCTGTAAGACCTCTTTTTTTATGTAGCTGAGGTGCAAAACGTACTTCTGCCAGCATGACGTGATCTTGATACAGCTCCCGCAGCAACTGCTCGCAGGCATAGGAAATACATTCTTTTGTCTGTAAAAGTTTTCCCGGCATGTCAAAGCATTTCAAATAATCCACTAATGACCTGCAGTCTGCCGGCACGGAAAAAACCTCTTCCAATGGTTTATCCGGCAATGTCACCCCTGACATTTCTGCCAGACGCGGAATAATCGATAATGGTAAGGAACCATCCATATGCAGATGTAAATCTACTTTATTTTTTTCATATTCTTTCAACGATCCTGTCTCCCATTTCTTTACAGCCAACCTGCTTCATACCCTCGGACATAATATCTACTGTACGAATTCCATCTTCCAGCACTTTTTTTACTGCCTGATCGATTGCATCAGCTTCTTTGTCCAGATTAAAGCTGTAACGAAGCATCATGGATGCAGATAAAATCGTTGCAATGGGATTGGCAATATCCATTCCTGCAATATCCGGAGCAGAACCATGACTGGGTTCATAAAGACCGAATTTGGAATCATTCAGACTGGCAGAGGATAACATTCCAATGGAACCGGTTACCATACTTGCCTCATCTGACAGGATATCTCCAAACATATTTTCCGTTAAGATCACATCAAACTGAGCAGGATCTTTCACCAGCTGCATCGCACAGTTATCCACCAGCATATGCTCTAATGTAACATCCGGATAATCCTTTGCCACTTCATTTACAACCGCTCTCCAGAGTCTGGAGGAATCCAGTACATTGGCCTTGTCTACAGAAGTCACTTTATTTCTTCTTTTGCGGGCAATTTCAAAACCTTTTATGGCAATTCTACGAATCTCATTTTCATCATATGTTAAGGTATCGATAGCTTTTCTGACACCATTCTCTTCAACGGTTTTTCTTTCCCCAAAATATAAACCACCTGTCAGTTCACGCATGATCATCATGTCAAAACCGGCTTTGCTGATCTCTTCCTTTAAAGGACACGCAGCAGCTAATTCTTCATACAGATAGGCTGGTCTTAAATTGGCAAACAGGTTCAATGCTTTTCGCAGTTTTAACAATCCTGCTTCCGGTCTTCTTTCCGGCGGCAGTTTGTACCATGGGGAAGTAGATGTATTGCCTCCGATAGACCCCATCAAAACTGCATCCGCATTTTTACAATCCTCAATTGCCTCATCGGTTAGCGGAACACCATGTACATCAATGGAAGCTCCTCCCATTAAAATATCTTTAAACTGCATTTCATGGCCATATTTTTCAGCCACTTTACACAATACTTTTTTGGCTTCTGCCACGATTTCCGGTCCGATTCCATCCCCCGGAATACATGTGATCTTACACTTCATTTTCTTTTCCCTCTTCCTCTTTGCATTTATAGTAAAATACTATCCTTTATACTATAATCGAAACAGGCAAAAAAGTCAAAAATAAGGCATCCTTTCGGATGCCTTATCTGAATCATTCTTTTTAGTTTTCTTCTGCCTTTTCTACTGCAGCAATGGCTTCTTTCTTCATAGGGATACGACAGTTCTTATTATTACCAAATTCCACAATTACTGTGTCATCTGTAATATCAATTACGATGCCATAAAACCCGCTTGTAGTACATACTACATCGCCGATTTCCATTGCGGAAAGCATTGCACCTACACGTTTCTGCTCCTTTTTCTGCGGACGAATCATAAAGAAATACATGAAGCCAAAAATCACAACAAGCCAGATAATCATGAACATACTGCCACCTGTTGGATCAGCACTTGTTAATAAACTTAAACCCATTAAAACATCCTCCTATTCCGGTCTCAAAAAACTTTAATAAACACTATACACAAGATTGAAGGTTTAGACAACCCCTCTTGCCATATTTTCCAGTTTTAATTTTTTGTACGCCTCATAATTTCCTGCATCCAAAGCATCTCTGATTTCTGTCATCATGGTGTTATAAAAATACAGATTATGAAGAACACAAAGGCGCATTCCCAGCATTTCTTTTGCCTTCAGCAAATGTCTGATATAGGCTCTGGAATACCTTCGGCACGCCGGACAATTACAGCCTTCTTCTATAGGTCGCATATCTTTTTCATATTTCTGGTTAAACAGATTCAGTTTCCCAAAATTGGTATATACATGGCCATGTCTCCCGTTTCTGCTTGGATAAACACAGTCAAAGAAGTCCACGCCTCTGGAAACTGCTTCCAGAATATTGGCCGGGGTACCCACACCCATGAGATAGGTGGGTTTATCCTGTGGCAGATAGGGGACTACATCCTCTAAAACCCGGTACATTTCTTCGTGGGTTTCCCCCACTGCCAGACCGCCTACTGCATAGCCATCCAGATTCATCTCTGCAATGCGTTTTGCATGTTCTATACGAATATCTGAAAAAACCGCTCCCTGATTGATGCCAAACAGCATCTGGGACGGATTCACGGTATCCTCCAGACTGTTTAAGCGGTTCATTTCCACCTTACATCTCTCCAGCCATCTGGTGGTCCGGTCAACCGAATTCTGCACATAGATTCGATCCGCCAGACTGGACGGGCATTCATCAAATGCCATGGCAATAGTAGAACCCAGATTGGACTGTATCTGCATACTCTCTTCCGGTCCCATAAAGATTTTCCGTCCATCCACATGAGACTGGAAAGCCACGCCTTCCTCTGTTATTTTACGAAGACTGGCCAGGGAAAATACCTGAAACCCTCCGGAATCCGTCAAAATAGGCTTATTCCAGGACATAAATTTATGAAGTCCGCCAACTTCCTTGATCAGCTTATCCCCCGGTCTGACATGAAGATGATAGGTGTTGGAAAGTTCAATCTGTGTTCCAATCCCTTCCAGATCTTCTGTAGAAACAGCGCCTTTAATAGCTGCAACTGTTCCCACATTCATAAATACCGGAGTCTGTACAGTGCCATGAACCGTGGTAAACTCGGCTCTTTTTGCTCTTCCTTCCGTTTTTAAAATTTTATACATAAAATGCTCCTAAATTCTTAACAATCCGTACTGATTATTTTCTTTCATTGACCATCAATATATTCTTCCAGACAAATTCCTTGTTCCATAATATAGGTTGCGGCTTCTTTTCCAACATACCGAAAATGCCATGGCTCATATTCGATTCCTGTAATATATTCTTTTCCTTCCGGATAGCGAAGAATAAATCCATATTCGCTACAATGCTCTCTTAGCCATATCCCTGCCTTAGTCTCTCCAAAGCCTGCATCCAGTGTCATGTAAGATGCAGTATAGATATCAAGGGCAAGCCCCAGCTGGTGTTCACTGGACCCCGGAATCGTAACAGCCTGAGATGCCATCTTATAGGCTTCCATATAAGACATACCTCTGCCCATATAACTGTTAATTTTACGGTTAAACAGCATCTGCTGTCTGTCCAGATTACGATAAGGGGAACAGATCACAAGCGAAATGTTATCATTTTTTGCTGCCTGAAGCATATCCAGAAGATCCGGAATGATTCGTTCATCACACTGCAGGTTTCCGGTGATGGTTCCCAGCGTAAATTCATAGTTCTCCGGAATCGGATGCTGCTTATTTACTAATATGGTCATCCATTCTTCTGTTTCATTCTCAGCAGAAGGTCTGGAATCTGCTTCATTCCATTCATTTTCTGCCAGGATCTCATCCATGGAGTAATTATCGATATCCATATCTTCATCGGTTTCTATTTCCGGATTATCCACGGAAACCAGATCTTCCCGTTCACTTATCTCTTCCTCATAATCTTCAACAACATATTCGGTTGCCAGGGTAATATCTTCCCCTTCCAGATGCTCCATGGAAAAAGCAGGCTCTTCTTCATAATCTTCTCCTGTCTGGAAAACAGGAGCACTGAAGCTACAGCTGATGGAAAAGAAAACACAAAGCACAGAAAGTGAAATAAGTTTTTTGGAATTAGAAGATATCATCATGCAAAAACGAACAACTAAGAGTACGAAAAAAAGACAAACTGTGATCGGTCCTCTAAAAATAGGGTACTTCTTCATAGTTCGTCCAAAAGCAGAAATAATTCTCTCTTTAAGCGACTCGTTCATTCTCTCGTATTCCCTGTATGAAACTCATACTTTCCTTTTGTAAATTTAACAAATGGTGTTCACAATAAATTCAATCAATATCATATCACAAAACATATAGGAATCAAAGAACAAATCACGTTTCTATCCATTGTTTTTTTGCTTTTCCTTTTATATAATAATGAGAATGTTAATACTGCATGGAAATATCATTATTCTATTATATTTTTCATTATAAAAGTCATTTTAAATGAAAATCAGACAGGAGGATCTATATGGCCGGATCAACAACAGGAACAATCTTTAAAGTTATGACATGGGGAGAATCCCATGGGACTGCACTGGGAGCAGTCATCGACGGGTGCCCCGCCGGGCTGTCTCTTTCGGAAGAGGATATCCAGAAATATCTGGATCGTCGGAAACCGGGACAGAACAGTTTGTCTACTCCCAGAAAGGAATCTGACTGTGTGGAAATCTTGAGTGGCGTTTTCGAAGGAAAAACCACCGGTACACCGATTTCCCTTATGATTCGCAACACCTCCCAGAAATCTTCCGATTATTCTGAAATCGCTTCCTATTACAGGCCGGGGCACGCCGACTATACCTTTGATGCTAAATATGGATTCCGGGATTATAGAGGAGGGGGACGTTCCTCCGGACGGGAAACTGCGGGACGTGTGGCAGCAGGCGCAGTTGCGGCCAAAATACTGTCACAGCTGGGAGTTCAGATCTGTGCTTATACAGAATCTCTTGGACCTGTGTCCATTGATTATGATAAATTTGATGACAAACTAATTACTCAGACTCCTACCTGTATGCCGGATTTGGATGCATCAGAAAAAGCAGTTGTCTATTTAAATGAATGTCGTGCAAACAAGGATTCCTCCGGTGGTGTGATCGGATGCCGGGTTACCGGTCTTCCGGCCGGTATCGGCGAAACGGTTTTTGATAAGCTGGATGCTTCCCTGGCCAAAGCTATGGTGTCCATCGGTGCAGTCAAAGCCTTCGAGATGGGCGACGGACTATGGGCATCCAGGGCAAAGGGAAGTGAAAATAATGATGCTTTCCTAATAACAGATGGAACAGTATCCAAAAAAACCAACCACTGTGGTGGTACCCTGGGTGGCATGAGTGATGGAGATACCTTATTTTTCAAAACCTATGTAAAACCTACTCCATCCATTTTCCAGGAACAGGAAACCATCAATAAAGATGGGGAAAATATCACCATCCAGATCAAAGGCCGCCATGATCCTGTCATCGTTCCCAGAGCTGTGGTGGTAGTGGAATGTATGACTGCCCTCACAGTTTTAGATTTGATGATGATCAATATGAGTTCTAAAATGAGCTCTCTTGAGGAGTTTTATAATATAAAGTAGTAACAAATGTTCTTTGCAAGCAAAACATTTTATTCGATTTTGCATGGCTCTGAATAGACAAAAAAATAGTGTGATACCGGGAGTATAGCAGTCACTAAAAAACTGCTATGCTCCTATCACACATATCATTAAATCCCCTTTACCTATGGTGCTTATTTTAACACCGGTTTCTTTTCAAAACAACCTAGTTGTGACGAATCGACAAGATATCGTGATAAATCGACATATCATTTACATTTTTAGAAACATCAAACAAAATACATCCACAATGTCCCGGGAAAGTTGGGAAACTGATCACTTTCAAATAGGCATCAATTTCCGGACTGAAATCTACTATTTCTAAAATCTCTCCATACAAAACCGATCTTTCATAGCTTCTCAGCCATTTGTTATCCATGTTGGCAAAGATACTTCCAAAAGAAGTACCTATAAGCTGTTCCAGCGGATATTTTTCCAGGTTTGCCAGTGGCTGATTACCATATCTGAAAATCCAGTCAACTGCATGACGTTCTTCGTCAAATACCATTTCAATATCTGTAAATGCAAAAGGCATGGTATCAAAGCATTTATAATGTTCATGATACTCTTCCACGGTAAGCGGGATTCCTTCAGCATGAAAACTCTCAATAATGTTTTTTTGTTTCGTATGAAACTGATCCAGAATCTCATTTTTCTTCCGTTTTGTGTATATAAGGGATTCTCCGTTACTTAAATTTATCTTGTCTGTGATATCATGTATGGCCATCACGGAAACCAAACATCCCCGATGAATCATGATAAAACCATCTCCCAACATCTCAGAAAGCTCTGTAAGTGTGGCTCTGGTGGAATAAATCCGATCCCCGAAAACATGAATTTCAGCACTGTTTCCCACTTTGAGAACATAAAGAATGGAGCTCACATTCAGTGAAATTTTATTTTTATTGGAAATAATGGTTATATTTTTTACATCCTGCAATGAAATCACCTGCATTTCTAATTGTTTTAAGTGATTCTACAACATTTTTTTCATTTTGTACAAACAAAATTAGAATCCACACCTGGAAATATATTCCTTCAAATTCGTCAAATATACACTATAATCTCTGCGCTCTTCCGCAGTAATACTACCGTCAATCCCAATCAATGCCTTTCCAATTCTTTCGTACAAATTATAAAGCATCCCCGGGAAGGTATATCTATGATCCATTTCCATGATTTTATGATAATTACGCTCTGCTTCCACAGCAATTTTCATGGAAATAGGAATCGTAGATTCAAACTCTGCTGAATAAATATTATTCTCCACAATGAAGTCCACGATTTCATCTACATTATCTGTGTATCCGGTTACCGCCTGATACAGTTCCACTTCATCTTCATCAATGACACCATCTGATGCAGATAAAAACATCAAAAAACCGGCGATATCGAGCTCCAGTACTTTTCTTAATGAAAACTGACCAAATGGATTTTTATATAATCCAATCTCTTCTACACGGTCAAATACATTACACATCCCCTCAAAATCACTTTGGATTGTTTTTACTAATTGGAAATTCATTGTTGTCCCCCTATAAAATAATTTAGTATTTCTTTCGGCTAATATTTAATCTAATTTAAGATTAGCCGAATTCCCGACAAAAAACAAGCATATCCCGGCTGATATGTAATGCACATAAAGTTTAGCCGAAATATGCTTGCTTATATTTATTATTAAGATTTTTCCGTTTTCTCCGGTCTTATCTCCGACAAAAACAGTCCGGCAAGTGTAAGAATCATACCTGCCATAATAAGGGGCGTGATTTTTTCCTTTAATACAACTGCGGATACAGAAACAGTAATCACCGGATCCAAATAGATATAAACATTGGTTTTCACTGCACCCAGAATCTTCGCTGCATAATTCCAGGTGACAAAGCAAATTGCACAGGCAATCACACCTAAGAAAACAAAATTGATTGCATTCACGGGCTCTGCCAGTTTCTTCCAATCAGGGTTAAAACCAAGCGCAAATACTGCCGGAATCATAAAAAATAGTCCCCACATAAAAATACGTCTGGTATTGTAAAGGGTACCATATCCCAAACGATTGATTTTTCTAAGTATTACAGAATACACAGCCCAGACAAATGCAGCTCCAATGGTAAGCAAATCTCCCAGTGGATTTAACTGCATTTTACTGCCATTAAAACTAATCAGGGAGATTCCAATCAGTGCCACAACAAATCCGAGAAAGAAAGTAACATGTACCTTTTCTTTTTCTTTGGTTCCAAACATGACCAGAATAGCTGTAAAAAACGGTGCTATGGAAATAATGACTCCCACATTGGATGCCATGGTATACAACAAGGCAATGTTTTCCAGCAAATAGTACAAAGTCACACCCGTCAGTCCGGCTAATGCATAATAGATTTCCTGTTTTTTGTCCTGTAAACGGAACCTATGAGGTGCCATAATCCATAATGTAATATATCCCATTACAAAACGGATCAGTAAAATTTCTACTGGTGAAAAAGACCGAAGGAGTACCTTCGTTGAAATAAAGGTTACTCCCCATACGGTTACTGTTGCAAGTGCTGTCAAATGTCCGATTGCTGTTTTGTTCATGTTATGATTCAAATGACCGGTTGCTTAGTTCAAGGTGGTCACTGCTTCTCCTGTTCCGAAATCAACTGTCCAGTTGCTTTCTGATTTCACAGAAATATAATAACTATGATACTCGCTTAAGTAAACCTTTTTTTTCGTTTTTCCGTAGGTGCCAACACCATTTGCCAGAAGAGTCTTGGTATTATCATTGATGTCTACCAGCCAGACAATGTAATTTCCTTTTCCGGCATAGTTGGCACAATATACATCATGATTTTCCCCATCACCTTTAAATCTTCCGGATACCTTATCTCCGGTTCCTGCAAAATTCTTTGTAGTGGTGGAAAGTACCGGTGTCAAAGTCATGGTCCAATGACCGGCTGCTTTTACATGGAATGTGGTAGCATTGGTTCCTTTTTCCAGCGTAACACTGCCTGCATAAGATCCGACTTTATTTAGAAGCACTTTGGAATCACCGGCACCTTCATTATAGGTCAGACCGAAATAGCCATTGGCATTATCATACTGGACTGCTATCTGATAAGGAATCGGTGCCATGTTTAATCCATAAATGTCAAGATTACCATTTCCTTCATAATAGTAGGTATCTGCCACATCTTTATTCGTTACTTTGATCTGTCTGCTTAAGGCCGGATTATCTTTTACAAATACGGTAACCATGGTCTCTCCCAATACACCTCCACGTTTATATTTCAGCTGGGTATAGCCATGCTCCTTTAAATCCACCCATTCTACTGTACAAATATTGGCATCCGCTACAGACACGGAGAGCTCCGTTCCTTCCGGCATATTTTTTGCTGCCACATTCATTTTTACTTCATCATTCTGAGGGCTTAAATCAATATGGTCAGTAGAAATGTCTACATAAGCAGCATTGGGATCTGCTGCAAATACATTCATTCCAAAAATCATAGACAGCACCAGAGATAATGACACAATCTTTGAAATCATCTTCTTGCTTTTCATAAAAATCTCCATTCCGCCGCCTAAGCTGGCGGCATAAATATTCTTCCTGATTTATGTAGTATCTTTTACATATCAAGTCATTTATATGTCAAATCAGTTACTTGTAATACTTCATAGTCTTAACTGAAAAGTCCTACTATAGAGGCCCATAAGTTCTTAAATACTGCCACAAATCTACCCCATATACCGATATCTTCCCGTTCACGTTCAATATCCAATGTTGGATCAACCTTATCATCCAATGAAATCTCAGCAGTTCTCATCACAATCTGAATACTGGATGGTGTGTAATTCTGTGTGGAAGTAAAAGAAGGGAATTTCTGGGTCACATCCAGATTAATAAAATTATAATCCTCTTCCAAAGTATCCATTTCATCATCAATGGCATCCTTCATGGTGTTTTTCGCATCTCTCATCACATCCACACCATCTGCAATGCCTTCCCCACCACGGGCAATACCGGTTAAACCATTTAAGGTCAGGGTAATGGAGGAAGACAAAGTATCTTCTGTCAGTTCCATGGTACTACGGATACCGGACATGGTTGCCTGCAAGGAAGACAACGTCATCTCTGTCATGCTTACCAGGTCATTTAACTGGTCGATTAATGTCATCACATCTTCTCTTACCTGTGTATCTGTCCAGTTGGACATATTCTGCAGATTCAGTGCAATGCTGTTGGTTAAATCCAGTGCATCGGTTGCACTATTTATTAAGGAACCTGCATTGGCTACTGCTTCACGGGAGGTGTCGCCTGCGCCTGTATTAGCTTCTTTTAATGCTGCAATGTAGGCTGTAAGAAGCATTTGCAGTCCAAGGTCACCACCATCAGCACCGGAACCAAATGTTCCTGCAACTGCTCCGGAATCATTTACATCATAACCAAGTGCACCTACTGCCTCGATATATCCTAATGAAATAGTTGCTGCCGTGACAAGATTTGTAATTCCTTGTTCGTCTGGTGTAGAACCCACGCTATATGCAAGTCCTCCAAGTGTATTTTAGTCAGAATTTGCATAATAGTTCATAACAGTTTCTGCTTTACTTTCAAGAGAAGTTCCAGATAAACTATTAATTTTACTTATATATGTATCAACATCTGATACTGAAATATTAACCCCTTTATTAGCCGCTACAGTCACTGTCATCTGCTTTGCCAATGCAGTTACCTGTTCCTGCGTTGCATTCTGTCCTACCACTTCCTGCAACGCCTGAATCCCGGCATCCGTAATAGTTCCCTCAGATATCTGATTCAGTGTACCCAGATTCTTATTCAGCCCATCTAGAGAGCTGTTCATGCTCTTATTCAGGCCTTCCAGTGCACCAATGGAACGCATCATAGCCACCAGTTTATCAATGGTCTTATCCAGATTTTCTTTATCTGCTTCTGACTGTACATTGATCACTTCCAGATAGGTAACCATATTGTTCAGGGCATCTAACGCTGCATCTGCGTCTGCCTCGATGGTTTCCCGATTATCATCATAGGTACTATGAGCAGCTTCTGCTTTATTCAGACCTTCCTCAAGATTGGAAAAGGAATCTTTCATGCCTGCCACATTGTCCAGAATCACATCAATGGCATCGTTCATGGCATCTACAGAATCTTCTACTGTATCTTTCACTTCACGGACATCATTTACGATTTCCAGAGATTCCAGTGTGGCCGGTACCATAGCAAAGAACAGTCCCATACTTTCATAGCTATGTGTTCCGATATCAATACGATATTCGCTCTCTTCTCCGGGTAGTGACATAAAGATGACTGCTTTCTGGGTGCCAAGACTCTGCGTCTGGGAACCGGGAGCATCGATACTTAAAGTATTTTTCATATCAACCAAAGTCCCGCAGATCAAAACCATATTATTTTTATAATAGTCTTCTATATCATCTCTTGGAGTAACATGAACCAGTGTGGTTACCAGTCCGTCTGCTCCGGCCAGATTTTCACCGGCTGTTTCTACACCGTTTACTTTATAGGAAACATCAATGTCCCATGGAACCTTTTTCTTTAAATCTTCGGATTTCAGTTCATAATAGAAATACTGTTCCTCCTCACCTTCCAGATTCCATGTCACTTTACCATCTGCCACTACCGGTTCAACACGATTGCTCATATTTATGATTTCATCATAGGTTCCATAGTCTTCAATGGTAGTATTTCCATTCAGATAACATCCTTTAACCACACTGATATCTGAAATGCCACCATAATAATCCAGATTTACATACAAGGATTCATCTACCTGTACAGTAGGTGCCGCAGCTTTAACAGGCTGACAAATAGTTCCGGCTGCCATGATTCCAGTCAGTCCAAGTGCGATTACTCTATATAAATTCTTCTTATTCATTCTCTTCTGCCTCCTGTGTTGCTACCTCAATTTCTTCGTCTTCTGTTTCATTGATCCCCGGTTTGTTGATTTCCGACTCATCTACTTCTTTTATACTTTCCGATGCTTTGCTTTCTTCCCGTTCAGCCAGTTCCTGCTGTTTTTCCCGTTCTTCTTTTATCTGTTTCTTTTCTTCCAGCTTTTTCTGGGAAAGCATCTCTTTTATTACTTTTTTATATTCTCTGTTTTCCAGTCGTTCAGCAAACACTTCTTCAGCCTTTTCCCGTTTTGCTTGAAAGGCTTCTATTTTAGCGAACTGCTTTTCTGATTTCTCATTTCCCTGTTTTTCTGCTTTTTTCTCAAGTCGTCTTTCTTTCCATGCTGCTTCTTTCAAAATCAGCTTATCCAGCATGGTAAGCAGGGCCGGTATCGCCAGAATAACCATCAACATACTAAGCAGGGCGCCACGTCCAAGCATATGGCCGATGTCCCGGATGGCTTCCACAGATACAACAAAATAAATACCATATCCAGCAACCGTCAGAATAGCACCGGAGGTCAGGATGGAAAGCAGACTGGCTTCCAATGCTTTTACAGCTGCCTTTGCCGGCTTCATGGTCTTTCTACGATCCAGATAATTGTTGGTCAGTAGAATCGAATAATCCACGGTGGCACCAAGCTGGATACAGCAGACAACTACAAATGCCGCAAACATAAATACCTTACCCTGCAGATAAGGAACCGACATATTGATATAAATTGCAATGTTGATCGGTATCAGAACAATGATCGGTAAAATAATGGATTTAAATGCAACTCCGACTACAATCGCCACACCGATTAACGACAGAATATTTACCATCATGTAGTCTGATGTACAGATTGTCTTCAAATCCTGTGTGGAAGGTGTATTTCCTACTACATAAGAATTCTCCGGGTAATAGGACTTTACAATAGCCTGTATTTCATCAGAAGTTTCAAAGGCCAGATCACTTTCGGATTTTGTCTTTGTATATAAGAGCATTCGGGTATAATTATCACTTCGAAGAAGATCTGTCACAGAACTTGGAACAATTTCCTCCGGAACGCCTACCGGAAGAATATCCGATAACGCAGTCACGCTTCTGACATAATACAGATCTTTCAGCTCTCCTGCCAGTTCTCTTTCCATCACCGGAGAACCATTGGGAACCATGATCAGATATAGGTTACTTCTGCCAAATAATGACTCTATCATCTGCTCATCTTCGTATACTACCGTACCTTCACTGGCACCCAGTGCACTATTGCCGAAAGTATTTACATTGGAGTTCTGCATCAAAAACGTAGGTAATGCAACCACTATGATGAGCCCAACAATAAAGTATCTTAATTTAAAAATAAATTTTGCCGGCTTTTTAAAGGATGGTATTATGGTCTTATGCTGTGTTCTTTCAATCAAAGGTTCAAATCTCAAAATCAAAGATGGCATCAGAAGCATTACTGTCAAAATACTGCAAATGATGCTCTTCCCCAGTACAATACCGATGTCCTTTCCAATGGAAAATCTCATAAAGAGAAGTGCCATAAACCCAACAAAGGTTGTCATTCCACTGGACAGAATAGATAATGCCGAATGTTTCAGTGCATTGGTCATTGCCTTCTCTCGATTAGGCTCTGTTTTCTGTTCTTTGATATAGGTATGTAACAGGAAAATGGAGTAATCGATGGATATAGCCAGCTGTAAAATAGCAGCTACTGAATTACTGATAAAGGAAATAGTTCCCAATATGAGATTGGTACCCATATTCAGGATAATGGCAACTCCCATAACAATCAGAAAGAGTACCGGCTCTGCCCATGAATTCGTCGTCAAACATAAAATGATAAAAATCATGATGACTGCTATCACGGTTATAATAGCGATCTGTACATTTAACGTTTCTTCCAGAGATTTGTTTTCAACAGCCGGTCCCCCATAGTGGCCCTTTTCCCCCAGGATCTTTTTGATTTCATCAATAGCATCCTTGGTAAGCTCGTCTGTATCCCCCTTTTCAAAGGTTACATCCATGACCGCACAATTGTTTTTGTAATAGTCGGTCTGGTCGTCTGCTTCTATAAAATCACCGGACATGTAAACATCGGAGCTCATCCATGCTACCATGTCTACACCTTCCACATCCTCTATCATTTCTTTATAGAGTTCTGCTTCATAGATGCTCACATCTTCGATCAATATTCTGGCAGTGCCCGGATAACCAAACTCTTCTTCCATGATATCAATCGCTTTTTTGGATGTAACATCCTCCGGCAGATATTCGGTGAGGTCATAGTTTACCTTTACAAATAATGTGCTGATCAGACAGATCACAAAAAGTACAATAAAAACCTTCATAATATGATCTCTGTTCTTCACAATCTTAGAAGCAATAGAAGGATCGTTTTTGAAATTCTCGAATTGTTCTTTTCGAGTTGCGATCTTTTCACGTATTCTTTCTTTCGCTTCCTGTCTGGCATACTTCAGTTCTTCTTCTGTCAGTTTCATAGTGATTCACCCTCTGCTTTTTCATTCTTTAATTTCTAGAGTCAAGAATACACTTTGAAAAAAGGAATGTATTTAGACATTTTATTGATTTTGTTTGTTTTTTATACAAAGTACTGATTTTGTCTATATATTTTGCTTCTAAAAAACACTATGGTAAAATTACATTTAGAATTGCAGGAATTATGAAGCAATGGAATTATTCATGTAACAGATGAATGGTAAAAGAAATAAAGAAAACAGGACAAAACCATGAGATCAAATTTAAATGAAGAGATGAAGCGGACTTTATTTGAAATCAGCCTTGCCCATCTCCAGAAACAAAAAAAGCTGCTCACTCCAAAGAGTGCCAGCCGCATCTTAATCAATTATAAAAAAGCGCTTCGTTCCGAAAGTAATATTCCCATCTCAGAGGATCTCTGTCAGGAATTATCCGATCGTTTTAAGCAGCTTTCTTCCCAGGAAATCCTATCCTGGTTAGATTCTGTATTCTGCTAGTATCTTCCCTTGAAGCAGCGTATCTCTTCCTTCTATTCCACCTCTGCTTCAAGGGATTTCTTTGTTTCACTGATAATCTCCGTGAAATCCACGTCTGTAAAATCAATATCTCCCTTTTTCTCTACCTCAATTCCCATGTTTTCCTTAAAAGTATGTACCTGATATGCCAGATTTTCTACATTGACTGTAAGCGCTTTGATATAATAGGTCATTTTCTCCTCATCTTCTTTCATACCATTCATTGCCCACTCAATGATGGTTCCGGTCAGTCCATAGGCAAAAATTTTTGCATGCAGATTCTTCTGTATTTCTTCCACCTGATTGTTTACATCCAGATCATCAATGGCTATACGAAATAAGGTGGCCAGCATTTTCTGTAAATATTCTTCAAAATAGTTGTTGGAGCATTTGATGGTATTCATATAAAAGGACCTGTTTCGTTTCATGATCCGAAAAAGCTCCAACAGCTTTTCATCCCAGTTTTCAAAGGAAATATCTGCTGTAAGGGGCATAAAGGTCTCGTTATTGTAGATCCAGTCCAGCAGTTCATATTTATCCGTAAAATGATAATAAAATGTCTGCCGGTTTACACCACATTCTTTTACAATATCGCCCACTGTGATATGTTCAAACAATCGCTCGGATGCAAGTCGTTTCAGACTTTCCGCCAGCTCTTTCTTGGTAAGATTTGTATTTGACACGCTTTCCAATCTCCTATGTTGCAAATTCACTTACTCATACAACCATACTTATTGATACAAACTCAGCTGCTTATACAGCCATACTTATATAGATACCCTATACAAGCTTGCACACGTCAACCCATTTTTCATATTCGGAGTATTGTTCCATTTCCGGAATAGTAAGTTCAATGGCACTGTTTGCACTTCCACATGCCGGAAACACCGTTTGAAATCTCTTCATGCTTTCATCCAGATATACTTTAACCCCTTCCTTTATTCCAAAAGGGCACACGCCGCCTACCCCATGTCCAATCAGCGACTCTACTTCTTCAAAAGAAAGCATTTTGGCTTTTGTGCCAAAGGTTGCCTTGTATTTTGCATTATCAATTTTGGTATCCCCGGCTGTCACGATCAGAATTGCCTGATCACCTACATGAAAAGATAAAGTTTTTGCAATGCGGGCACCTTCACAGTGAAGTGCCTGTGCTGCAAGTTCTACTGTTGCACTGGATACATCAAATTCCAGAATCCGGTCTTCCATATTCCACTTTTTAAAATATTCTCTGACTTTCTCAATTGCCATGGTTTTATCTCCTGTCTTTATCTCCTATCCTTCTATCCTTTAACCATTGTCTCCTGATTATCATCTATTTAAATATAATGTCATATAACCGGCTTCCATCTTTTCGGTATAACCGAAATCTTCCTCGATCCATTCATACAGGATATGGTTTTGCGGGGAATTATAATAAACCGGATTTACTCCCAGTTCTTTATCCACTGCAATAACGGTAGGCATTTTTTCCGGGAACTCTGCAAAATACTGGGGAAACATCTCATTGTATGCGTTAGTCCCCTGAGTAGAAGGAGTGGACACCTGGGCATCCGTCCATAAATATACGATATTTTCGCTTCCCACATACAAAAGCTTATCTTCCCCGGTAAGTATGTCGGTCAGTACCTGATAATCTTCTTTTAATACCGTTGCAGTATCCTCTACCATATAGATTCCGGCGGCAGGCCCAAGCTCAATTTTATCCAGTGGCGCCAGAACCGTAATTTCCAGACAGCCTGATACACGCATCAGAATCAATTTACATACAAGCAGTCCCAGAAGAAATGCAAACATGGTTCCTCTTAAAAGCCACCGTTTCTCACAATCCTGTACCCAGGATGCAAGGATCAGAAAAACCCCAAGCACACTGATAAACATTTTGGCCATAGAGGTATTGATATCCATATTCGTCATGATCATAACCGATAAAAGCACCAGAAATCCCGGCACAATAGCAAAACAGGAAATCACACAGTTTAGTCTGTCCCTTTTTACCCAAAGAAGCAGAAATCCCATACAGGCAATGATAAAAAACCGCCACAGCATATAAAACTGGTTTTCGTTTCCGAAAAGGCAGCCATAAACCTGCTCTAAGCTTAGCAGCATAGCTACCGTGCAGACAAACATATATATGGCATTTTCCATTACACTGTAGTTCTTTTCACCTCTATTTTGACTGCTCTTGTTTTGAATACCATTCTTCTCTTTTTTTCTGTTTTGCACCACACATCTAAGCAGCAAAAGAAAAACAGCAATCAGAATTGCCCAAACAGAATCCTTTAAAATCTGGCAGAAATCTGCAAAAAAGATCTTCCATTTATCGGATGTACTGACCAGCGTATGGGATTCATCCTGAAACATATAGGACACATATCTTTGAAAATCCGCCAAAGACATGTAGCTGAATAAATATCCGATAAAAATAAGTCCCGGAATCAATGCTCCCAGTGTAAAACAAAGAATATCCACTATGCAATTCCGGATTGATTTTTTGTTCTTCTTATCAAAGCACCAGATACACAAGGCAATGTAGGGATACAAAAGGATCAAGGTAGGATAGGAAAACATCTGTAAAAAGATCATAAATCCCGCAAGCACCAGATATCGTCTCTTTCCATGGTTTCTCATAAAAAATCGATAGAGGAACAAAAACTGAAGCAGAATAAACCAGTATTGCTGCAATTCAAATTCCGGAATCTGCACCCATTTCGGCAGAAAATTCAAGTGAATGAAGAATAACAGAAGCCTGATCTCCCGGGAAAATCTGTCCTTTAAAGTGAAATAAAGGTATAAACCGATTCCTAAATGAAAAAGCGTGCCCAAGATTCTGGCATACACTACTATGTATGAAGTACTGCCTGTCATCATCAGAAAGAAACGCAAAAAAGGAGCTATGAAAAACCCACCAAGCTGGTGAGCTTCCCACAGATCCTTAAAAAATCTGTCTCCCGTTGCCAGTCTGTAGCCCACTGCTATGGCATAGCTTTCATCAATATCCAGGCTGACAAAAATCGTCTTGATGCATGCCAGAACTGACAATAGCAAAATCACTACATAACATAACTTTGTAACAGAAGAACCGATATTCTTTTTTTCAGTATAAGTAAAATCACTCTTTGGAAACATATATCACTCAAATTTCTTTTCCAGCTCATCTAAAATCTTCTTGGTAGAATCGATCAGATTCAGCTGAAATTCAAATTCTCTCCTGTTTTTGGAGGCATTATTGGACAAAATAAGTCCTGCAAAAAAAGACTGGAGTGCTGCCATAAAAACAAATCCACAGGTAATCAATGTAGGGAACCTGTCCACCATACCGGTTTCAAGATACCCGATAAACACAGGGATAAAGAAACCAACTGCCAGAATGGTAAGCAGAACACTGATAACGGTAAAAAAACGGAATGGTTTATAATTTTTAAATAACCGGACAATGGTTTCCAGAACCTTGATCCCATCTACATAGGTGTTGAGTTTTGAAACACTGCCTTCCGGTCTGTCCCGATACTCTACCACCACATTTTCGATGGACATGTTGTTATTTACCGCATGAATAGTCATCTCGGTTTCGATTTCAAACCCTTTGGAAAGAACTGGAAATGTTTTGGCAAAATTATAGCTGAACGCACGATAACCGGTCATGATATCTTTGATATCACAATCGAACAGTTTATTTATGGCAAAACGTACCAGGGAATTTCCCATATTATGAAATGGTCTTTTATTTTCCGTAAAATACGTAGAGGAAAGACGGTCTCCTACCACCATATCGGTTTTATTGACCAACACTTTTTCTGCCATTTCTTTTGCATATTCCAGTGGATACGTATCATCACCATCGGTCATTAGATAACATTCTGCATCGATTTCGCGGAACATTCTCCGGATGACATTTCCTTTTCCCTGCTGATGTTCATAACGGACAACTGCACCGGCTTCTTTGGCAATTTTTACGGTATCATCC
>CAMFGH010000035.1 GCA_945949875.1 uncultured bacterium | reverse complement strand
ATTATCTCAACCGAGAGGTGTTTACTCAAGATGCGAGTTATTTACCTGATACGATTCGTTAATTGTATCAACATCACGTTGTAACAATTCAATAACTTTTTCGGCGTTGCCGGCTTTTAAAAGCTCAATATATAATTCTTTCGTGTCGCGTTCTTTTAACAATCTCTCTATAGTAGCTAACTCCATGTCATATACCTCGCTATTCATATCATCACCGCCTTTCGTTGGTGATATTATATCATAGTGTGAAGACTTTATTCAATTGTCAAAGTTCTTTGTACTTATTGAAAAAAGATTGGTGGAAAAGATTGTGATGCTATTTTTGATGTAGAAGTTATTTTTGGAAAGAATAACTATAGAATACATAAGATTTATAAAGGAAATAAACTTGGCTTCTGTATCAGGTGGTGAAGTTGCTCTGGAAGCAACCGCGCGAGATACAACGTCAAGCTTATTTAGTAATAATATAGCTATATTGCAGGAAGGTGTCAACTTTTTCAGAAAAGAAATTTTTAACAGAAAGCTACTTTAGGATACCAAGAGAATGAAATAGATATAGGAACCAGGCAATCATGCAAACACCTCCTCTTTATTAGTATATGCGGAGAGATTAGAAAATATTACAGTATCTGGTGAGCGATGATGTGGAATATAGTATCTATAAGACAATTTGGTTTTCGTACGATGGCAAATACCGGGATATTGGCAAAGGCAGAGAGGTTTGAAATATGATTTTATTAGGAAATATCGTCAGTCTGATTGGTTCGTTGGTTTTGGTTCTGATAGGATTGATCAAACGAAAAGAGCATGTGCTGATAGCACAGTGTTTTCAGTTTGGTATCATGAGTGTCAGCAATTTGATTCTTGGTGGGATAACCGGTGCACTGCTTAATTTTGTGAGTATGGTGAGAAATCTCATCGGTTACAAATTTGGTATCACAACGCCGATTA
The DNA here is from genome assembly GCA_945949875.1 of uncultured bacterium. Lineage (GTDB taxonomy): Bacteria > Bacillota > Clostridia > Lachnospirales > Lachnospiraceae > 1XD8-76. Next base: position 23,587 of record CAMFGH010000035.1, on the reverse strand, counting down.
AGATTGTGGTGATTGTCATTCAGGTGGTGCTTTCCCTTATGATGAATAACTTAGGTCTGATAGGACTGCTTCCTGTGATTTCTGTCAGTGTTTTCACCTGGCTCATAGACATGAAAAGTGATCTGGGAATGAAACTGCTTTTGCTGGTGACTACATTTCCATGGATTATCTACGATTTTACGACAAAGAATTATGTATCAGTTTTGTTTGATTTGGCATTCGTCTGCACCAATTGTATCGGAATATACCGCATCAAAAGGGGGAGTCAGGAGAAGAGTGCAGACAGCGTAGAAAAATTGTAAAATAAGATAATAGATGTCATGAGAAAAAAGGATGCAGTGCCGGGTAAGGTGTAATCGAAAAGGCAAAATGAGCCGATATGATATATACCAAATAAGCAAATGGATTTGCACAAACGGAAAGGAGTCCAATATGAAAATTACCAGTAGCACGGTAACTATGGCATCTAGTCATAGCTACGAATCTTACTCCCGCAAGGAGTCCCTTACGATGGAGGCTGCGGCATCCAAGGACTTAAAAGGAGCGATTTTGACTTTGTCAAAAGAGTCACAGGAGTCTTCTTATCTGGAAGACATGAAACAGTACAAGCAACAGCAGGAAAAAGAGGCAGCGGAGCGGCAGAAAAAGAATCAGGAAAATCTCTGGAAGAAGCTTTCAGACCGTATCCAAAATGCAGGTCAGGTAAGTGGCATGGGAACGGAAGGAGCACCGGAAGAATTTGAACTTCAACTGGAGCTTTTGAAAAAATTCTTTGGTGTCATCAAAGACAATTATACGAAAAGCCCACTTGAACTGAGAAAACAGATAAACGGTGGAACCCTGGATCTTCGTTCGTCTGCATTTCGAAGTGAATCGGTAAGTTTTTCTTTTGAAGCACAGACCGAGATTCCGATGATTGGTACATCTTCCGGTGGTACACTCTGGCAGAGAGTAACCGCTACGTCTGGTTATACGGTGGAAAAGGAAAGCACTGCTTTTGCATCTACAGGAAAAGTTCAGACAGCGGATGGAAGAAACATCGATTTTCAGATTGAATTTGGAATGTCCAGAGCTTTTATAAATAAAATCAATACCCTGACTTCAGAAAACTATATTTTGACAGATCCTCTGGTGATCAATCTGGATACGGATGTAGCCAGTGTTACAGATCAAAAGTTTTTCTTCGACCTGGACAGCGATGGCGAAGAAGAGGAAATATCTTTTGCAGGAGAAGGATCCGGATTTCTTGCACTGGACAAAAATGGTGATGGAAAAATAAATGATGGAAATGAGCTGTTCGGAACCCAAAGCGGAAACGGATTTGCAGATCTGAACCAGTATGATGAAGATGGTAATGGCTGGATCGATGAAAATGACAGCATTTTTGATAAGCTGAAAGTATGGATCAAGGATAAAGAAGGAAACGATATCCTTCTGGATTTGAAAAAAGCAGATGTTGGTGCCATCTATCTGGGAAATGCAGATACCGAGTTTACGCAGAAAAATGATTCAGGCGAAACTCTTGGCGTTGTCCGTAAGACCGGGATTTATTTAAAGGAGAGCAGTGGTGAAGTAGGCACAGTCAATCATGTGGATCTGGCTGTGTGAACAGTAAGGCATTTTCCTGTAAAATGAAATAAAAACATACAAGAAACATGCAATAGACATACGAAAAATGTGAAAGAAACATATTAGAAATATGAAGGAAGTATACAGGAAGAGGCGTGCCATAGATAAGCATGCCTCTTCCTGGCGTGTATTGGGAAAACTCGAATTATAGGCAGAATGTTAACTAATAATAAATGGTGGTTGACATTTTAAATATAAAATGCCATAATCACAAAGGTGAAATAAAAAAGACAGAAAGAATGAAAAACGAGATAGAAAGTTTGACAGAAATCAAGATAGAAAGACATCTCGAGAGCAAAAGAAAAGAGGAAATAGCAACATGGAAAACAAAAAGAAAATGACGACTTATCAAATGACAACAACAGCTTGTTTTACAGCAGTTATGTGCGTGTTGGGACCAATGTCCATCCCTATTGGACAGGTGCCCATCACCTTTACTAATCTGGTGATCTATCTGGCAGTTTTTCTGCTGGGAACAAAATTCGGAACTCTTTCTTATGGGATTTACTTCCTGCTTGGCTTTGTGGGACTGCCTGTTTTTTCAGGATATTCCGGTGGCCCCGGTAAGATTCTGGGACCTACAGGAGGATATCTGGTTGGGTTTTTCCTGATGGCGATTGTTTGTGGTATTTGTGTGGAAAAATTTGCTAAGAATTATATCATGATATTTATCGGAATGATTGTGGGAACCGCACTTGCCTATTTGTTTGGTACGGTCTGGTTTGTAATCGAAATGGAATGTACAGTTGCCTATGCCCTGACTGTGTGCGTTGTTCCATTTATCCTTGGGGACCTGATCAAAATAGTGATTGCCCTTGTTGCAGGACAAATGGTTCGCGCACGACTCATAAAGGCAGGGCTAATTGCGTAGAGTGTTTTACGGAATCAACTGCCTGGATTGGCAGTTTGAATTGCCAGCATAGCCCTCATCAGTAAAGAGAAAACTGATCAGAAAAGGGAAAACCAACCCAAGGTGGGAACACGTCCTCCACGATGAGTAATATAGATGGCATGGATACCATCCGGAATAGAGCAGTCTGCTGTAAAGCTTTTCCAACGATTGCATTCTGTCACCGGGATAGAAGCATATACAGGACCTTCCAGATGGGTTCTGACTTCAAAGCATCCGTCCATATAGCCTCGTGCAGTGATACGGATTTTTGAGATGCCTTTGCAGGAAAAATATTTAAAACCTGCAGTGGCACCATCCACCATATTGCATACATATCCGGGGAGTTCATCTCCATCATTTCCGTCCTGGCTGATCATGGGACGCTGGGTCTCGTCAGACTGTTTATCCGGATCCAGGTTCCAGAGGTTGCAGGCAATATAAGCCGGATATTCATATTCTTTTCCGGTTTTCAGAGGACCATCGTTCAGACCGCAGGATGTCATTTCTGCCTGCTTTATCTGACCGTCCGGGGTCCAGTATATTTTTTCAACGCAGCCCTGGCGGCTGAACTGGGTACCGTTGGTTGGCCGGTGATAAAAAATATACCACTGTTTATTGATTTCGATGATGCTGCCATGATTGTTGCAGTGGAGGTTTGCCAGTACATCCGGATTTTTATAGGTGCCGATACCGATGTCTCCGTTATCCAGAATAACACCACCATATGCAAAGGGACCTTCCGGGGAAGGACCTGTTGCATAACAAAGCTCCCGGTTATGAACAGAAGAGTAGATGAAATAGTATGTATCTTCGTGTTTCCGCATGGATGGAGCTTCAAAAAAAGCATGCCCTTCAAAGCCTGTTCCATTTTCGTGGCAGGCAGTGGGAGCTATTACCATAGGATCTTTTACAATGGTCAACATGTCAGAAGCCAGTTTTGTGACAGTTGGCCCTTTTTTTGTATTATCATCTGCAAAGCAAAAGCCTGTGTACAGATAAAGAGAATCCTGTTCCCGGTAAACGGCGGGATCAAACTGGGGATCATCCCCTTCCCGGTTCCCTAACAGGGTTCCGTCTGCGTAGTGCACAAAACCATAAAATTCATAGGCTCCGGCAGGTGTATCACACACTGCTACAGAAACGACTCGGGAACGGTTGGGGATATAATACAGATAATAACGTCCATCCATGCCCTGAACAGCATCCGGCGCAAACAAAGTCATTTCTCCGTCTGTGTTATTTGGATCCTGCTCTTTGCGGTAGATGACACCCTCATAACGCCAATCGGAAAGATCGGATAGGGGAGCGGACCAGCAGACATAATCTCCGGAACAGTATACAAAGCCCCGGAAAAAGTCATGAGAGCCATAGATATAAAGCCGGTCTCCGAAAATATGTGGTTCTCCATCCGGGATATATTCCCAGGACGGAAGATAGGGATTATAAACCTGTTGTTTCATAATATGCAAAACCTTTCTTTCAAATGTTGACACTCCTCAAAGCTAAAGCTGGGGGTACGACACATGCATAAGTCCGGAAACACGAAACTGCATCCGGACTTTAGCTTTGTAATCAAATCTGTGTTCAGACCTTGTTTCACAGCTGAATCTGTGCCCGGAAAGGAGCAATAGGAAGCCCCTGTTTATTGCGGATAAAAATCTGGGCAAAATCTCCCCAGCCTAAGGATACCGTGAGAAGAAGGTGCTGATCTATAACCTCCGAAGGCAGTTGTATCAAAAGTCTATCGTCTGATACGGATACGCGGACAGGAGTGATAATGCCATTCGGAGTTTCGCAAATCAGATCGCTTGGTCCATCTTCTATGGTGAGACCTTCTCCGGAGGTAAAGGACAGGGATAAAAGTCCGCAGTCATCACAGCTTATCCGGGACAGACGAGGCGAATCGCACAGCAAATCTTTTTCTCCGTAAACATGTCCCCGTGCCAGCAGGGCGAGCCTTCGCCCGACTTCCATTTTTGCTTTAGGATGAATGTCGTGATAGGAACCAATATCCATGATACTGGCCATATAGGCACACGGAACTGTGTCAGCCACCAGCTGCTGTTTGGCACGGACCTCTGTATATTCTTCATTGCCACATTCCAGCCATCTTCCAAAGGGAGCCAGTTGCACAAACAGGAAAGGAAAATCATCCTGCCATTCCTTTCTCCAGTCCAGAATCAGGGAAGAAAGCAGTTTGTCATACATGGATGCACGATTTCCGGCATCGGATTCCCCCTGATACCAGAGCACTCCTTTGATGGAAAAAGGAATCAGTTCCTGAAGCATGGTATAGTATAAACCGGAAGGCCTGTTGATGTTGTAAGGTCCCATAGGGATAACCGGTTCTCCTGCATGCTTTTTCATATAATCAATCTGCCAGCTCCGGTCTCTTCCGTATAAAAGTGGCTCAAAATCTTTTCCGTGCTGCAGGGAATCCTCGAAAGTCCAGGCCTTCAGACTCTCTGCACGGAGCACTTCCGGATCTATTCCCCTGATGGCATCTTCGTATTCCTGTAAATAGGTATTCAGGGGAGCCTCTTCCAGTACACTTTCCGGAACCCATGCTGAAGCAGTGGTGCCACCCCAGTTGCAGGAGATGATACCGATGGGAACATCGATTGACGGCTGAAGATTTCTGGCAAAGCTGTAACCCGGTGCAGAGAACATATCAAACCCATTATCTCCTTCCTGAAGCCAGTAGCCATAACCACCCTTATTGTGGGAGGTGTGTCCCTCAAAGGCGACCTGAGGAACATTGTACATATGGATATGAGGATTTTTAGGATATTGTTTTACCGTTTCCCAATCCTGATCGTAGCGTAAGAAGAATTCCATATTGGACTGTCCGCAGGCCAGCCATACATCACCGATGCTGATGGAATGCATTTCAATGGGACGGGTATCCGGTCTGTCATTTTCGGCAATCAAAGTAAGTCCCTCTGCAGCGGACATGGGCTGTAAGGTGACAAGAAAGGTTCCGGTTTCAGAGGTTATTACATCTACTGTCTGGGAATGCAATGTGATGGTAACCAGAGAGCCGGGAAGCGCAGTTCCCCAGATTTTGATTTCTTTCTCCCGCTGCAGTACCATGCCGGACTGAAAAATGGGAGCCAGAGAGAATAGTTGATTATATGTTTTCATAAAAGAAAGACCTCCGCTATTTATAAATGTTTCTGAATTCTGTTGGTGTACATCCTTTGATCAGCTTAAACATACGAATAAAAGGAGATAAAGAGGAAAAACCACAGCTTAAGGCCACATCAGTGATGGAGTTTTCCGGATTGATCAAAAGCAGTTCCGCTTTGGCAATTCTTTTTTGGTTTACATAACGATAGAAAGACACATTGGTAAACTGCTTGAACAGCTTGGAGAAATAGAATTTGCTGAAGCCACTCATATCAGCCACTGCTTCTAAGGTTAATTCCTCGGAACAATGTTCACTTATGTAGTCACATATTTTGATAAACTTATCATAGTATTCTTCCTGCTTGGCCTGATTGTGCACCAGATTTGCTTTATTTTCATTATTATAATTCCGCCCAATTAGAGAAATCATATGTAACACCTGAGCGTAAATGTCTACTTCGGAGAAGGAAGTACCGTTTTTATATTCGTCTGTGATATCCAGAAGAAGCTTTTTCATCTCGGCATGCATTTCCGGGTATTCTTCCGGTGTGATGACGATATAAGGAGAAATCACGGTGAGCAGTGCTTCCACATCACTTAAGAAGCGTAGTGCACTGATGTCCGGTTGGAAAATGATACGTCTTCCGGTGGGTGGTGCATATAAGGTATGAATACACCCGGGACACATCACGATGATATCATTCTCACGGAGAGTGAAAGAGCGTTCCGGTGTTTCTACAGTATAAGTATTTTCCAAAGGAAGAATGATTTCCATGGCAGTGTGCCAGTGGGCAGGGTAATCTTCGTACTCATGGTTGTCATGTAGTTTTAAGGAAGTTCCCTGTTTCCAATTGACGGTTTCAAAAATACCATTTAAGGTTTCAATCATAATATTCTAAGCCTCCAATACAATGTTCATACAATATTGTTATGGTAAAATGACCATAGCAAATAGAAAAAATGCTGTCAGCATAGGCAATTTGCATACGATATGACAATTTCTAATACTTATCATAATATGAAAAATGGTTTTTTAACACATAAAAATTGCTACTATTATCATAATAATTGCTACAAATAATTGCTATTTTGTTAGAAATGCATAAAAAATATGGATAGAATATGTAAAAAGCAAACAATTGCATAATTTTTGTGATAAAATTAGAGCAATAATTGATAACTAAGAAACAATAATTCGAAAGATAATAGAGTTGTTCTGTGATAGCGTAGTAGATGTAACAAGCAACAAATTATATGTCAAAAAAATTGGGAGGACGTATGAAGAGAAAAATTTTAGCAACATTACTTAGCGTTGCCATGGCAACAAGTCTTTTAGCAGGTTGTGGTTCTAAAGCAGACGCACCTGCAGCATCCGGTTCCGGTGATGCACCTGCAGCAGAAGGCGAAGTACAGGAAATCACATGGATGTTCTGGGATGACTTAAATGCAACAGAAGATCTGATTTCCAAAGGATATGCAGATGTAATTGACCGTTTCAATACAGAATATGAAGGTCAGTATCATGTAACACCGATTACAACAAACCTGGAAGAGTATTATCCGAAACTGAATGCTTTAGTAGCTTCCGGTGATGTTCCGGATGTATTTATTGTCAGCCCCGGTCCGAACTTAACAGATTATGTAGAACCCGGCGTAGCAGCTCCGTTAGATGATTATCTGGCAGATGGCTGGAAAGATACTTTTACAAGTGATGCAGTATTCTCACAGCAGACTTATGACGGAAAGATTTATGCAGTGCCTCTGAACATCGCAGCAGCTTGCTGTTTCTACAATACAGAAATGTTTGAAGCAGCTGGTGCAAAAGTTCCTACAAACTGGAGCGAAATGTTAGATGCTTGTGAAAAACTTCAAGCAGCAGGTTATACACCAATTACTATTTCCGCTGGTACAGCATGGTGCTTATCCATGGTAGCTGGTTATCTTTGTGAAAGCAAAGGCGTTGATCTGGCAGCTATCGCAGATGGCTCCGGTACATGGGAAGATGGCAAACTGGAAGCAGCAGCAACAGACCTGGTTGAACTTTCCAAATACTTCCAGGAAACAGCAGCCGGTGATACAAACGATGTAGCTACAGCAAACTTCTACAATGAAGAAGCAGCTATCCTGATCCAAGGTTCCTGGGCAATCGGTCAGATCAATGGTGAAAACCCTGACTTCGAATCCAAGTGTGGCGTATTCCAGTTCCCAGGCGTTGAAAGAGTTATTGCGAAATCCGATAGTTTAGCTATGAGTTCTACAACAGAATGTCCTGAAGCATGTATTGCTCTGATGAAGATGTTTACAGATGATACAGCTCAGAAATACACAGCAGAAGTTGGTGGAAAGATTCCTGTAACAAAAGTAGAATATGATGCAAACGTTGCACCTGCACAGTTGGCGTATGTTATGGATGTATTTAGTGGTGCAAAGGGAACCTTTGGTTTCTATAACGAATCTATGCCATCCACAGAAGCAGGCGCACACTTTGATGATGATATGGTTGCTGTTTACTTAGGCGACATGACACCTGCAGAAGCAGCATCTGATATGGAAGCATTCTACGCAGAAAACTGCAGATGATTACATAACAAAGTGTAATAGATGTAATCGAATCAAAAAGTAGGATTCATGGAGGGCGCCTCTATTGTTACAATAAGGGCGCCCCTTTTATTAGGAAAAGCAAAGATACCTGATGGGATACTTGGAGGGGTATTTTATGGATAAATTATTACGAAATAAAAAGACTATCATTGTGTTTGTTGCGCCGGCATTTCTGCTGTTTACTTTAGTGCTGTTTATTCCAATCTGTCAGTCGGTTTATTATTCTTTTTGCGACTACAAAGGATTGACTCCGCCGGTATTTTCAGGATTGAAAAATTATAAAAGTTTGTTGGGTGACAAAACAATGCGTTATGCATTGAAAAATTCCCTTTTCTTCCTGATTTTTTCCTGTGTCAGCCAGTTGATCATGGGTTTGTTCCTGGCAGCACTTCTTACCAATATTAAAACAGGACGAAATTTGTTTAAGAATATTATCTATTTGCCATGTGTGCTTTCTTCCACAGCACTTGGTCTTTTGTGGATGTTTATCTTCAGTCCAAAGCTTGGTATCAACCAGCTTCTGGCGCAGTGGGGAATCAAGGGACCTATGTGGCTCAGTGATACCAAAGGCTTCATTATTCTGCCTATGTGGATTATCGCGTTTGTAGCTTTATGGCAGTATGTAGGCCAGTCCATGATGCTTTATATGGCTCAGATTTCCGGTATCAGCAAATCGATTTATGAAGCATCATACATAGATGGATGTACTAAAGTGAAGAGCTTTTTCCATATTACATTGCCACTGATCAAACCAATGGTTGGTACAGCGGTTTCCTTAAATGCAATTGGTTCTTTGAAGTTCTTTGATTTGATTTTTAATATGACAGAAGGTGGCCCGAACCACAGAACGGAAGTGCTTGCAACACATCTGTATCTGCAGGGCTTTAAACATAATAAATATGGATATGCCAGTGCTATTGGTGTGGTATTGCTGGTGATTTGCCTGCTGACAACATTTATCATTAACAAACTGTTTAAGACAGAAAATTACGAGATGTAGAAAGGAGAATATAATGAATAAACAAACTGCAAAATCAAAAATTTTGAAAGCCATTATATATATCTTTCTGACTGCAATGGCCGTAATTTATATTCTGCCACTTGTTTGGATATTTTTAGTTTCCTTCAAAACAAATAAAGAGATTTTTACCAACCCGTTTGGTTTACCGGAGAGCTTCATGCTTGATAACTTTACCTTTGCATGGACTAAGGGCTACCTTGGAATTGCAACTTGGAACTCCTTCGTGGTTTGTACGGTTTCTTTGATCTTGAGTATGATCATCGGTTCCATGGCTGCTTTTGCCATAGGCAGACTTCGCTGGAAATTTTCGAATTTGTGCATGACCTATTTCCTGATTGGTATGATGATACCGGTTCACTGCGTTATGATTCCGCTTTTTACCAGATTTGCCAAGATGGGATTATCCAACAGCAGTATCGGTTTGATTATTCCTTATGTGACGTTTTCACTTCCAATCACGATTTACATTATGACGGGATTTTTCAAGGGGATGCCAAATGAACTGATTGAATCAGCCTGTATAGACGGTGCGTCTATTTATCAGATCTTTGGAATGATTGCCCTGCCGCTGTGTAAAACAGGTCTGTTTGTAACCGGACTTATGAGCTTTGTGGCAAACTGGAATGAATTGCTCCTGGCCATGGTATTTATTTCTGATGATACCAAAAAGACACTTCCGGTGGCTTTGTCAAAGTTTGTTGGACCATACAATACCAACTATTCACAGATGTTTGCAGCGATTATTATCGCAATTATCCCAACGATTATTGTGTATTGTATCTTCAGTAATCAGATTGTAGATGGTCTGACCGCCGGTGCTGTAAAGGGTTAATGGATTTAAAACAATTGAGGAGAATGCGTATGAGTAAAGAGAGAGAGCCTCTTGTTACCCATATATATACAGCAGATCCGTCTGCACATGTATATAATGACAAGATTTATGTTTATCCGTCCCATGATGTTCCACATGATGGGGAAGATAATGACAATGGTGACGAATACAAAATGGAAGATTATCATGTTCTTTCCATGGATGACATTGGAGCAGAATGTGTGGATCACGGTGTGGCATTATCGGAAGAGGATGTGCCTTGGGTAAGCCATCAGATGTGGGCACCGGATGTGGCGTACAAAAATGGAAAGTATTATTTATATTTTCCGGCAAGAGATAAAGATGACAATTTCCGTTTGGGAGTCGCTGTTTCTGACAAGCCGGAAGGACCATTTGTTCCGGAAAAAGACTACATAGAAGGAAGCTTTAGTATCGATCCTGCTGTTCTGGTGGATGATGATGGCAAGTGCTATGTTTACTATGGCGGATTATGGGGCGGCCAGTTGGAAAAATGGAAAACAGGCTGTTTTGATCCTGAGGGAAAAGAACCCGCTGATGAAGAACCTGCAGTAGGGCCTATGTGTGGCGTGCTCCGTGACGATATGCTTTCTTTTGCGGAGAAACCATTTCATTTGGAAATATTGGATGAGAATGGGCAGCCTCTGAAAGCCGGTGATCAGGAAAGAAGATATTTTGAAGGCCCCTGGATGCATAAATATAATGGTAAATATTATTTTTCCTATTCCACAGGAACCACTCATTATATTGTTTATGCAGTAGGTGACAGTCCGAGAGGACCGTTTACTTACAAGGGCAGAATCATGGAACCTGTGATCGGATGGACCACCCATCACTCGATTATAGAGTATCATGGAAAATGGTATCTGTTTTACCATGACTGTGAATTGTCAGGTGGCATCAACCACAGAAGATGTGTGAAATATACCGAGCTTCATTATAACGAAGACGGTACGATTCAGACAATTGATCCGTATGATCACAAGAAATAGAAATTAAATATCTAAAATGACGAAAAACTGTCACTTTGCGGAAGGGTAAAGTGGCAGTTTTTTCGTAACAAAAAGCCAAAATTTTAGAACAGTTGCCGGATTATGTGTTATAATACCATATTATGGGAAGAAATTTCCTTTGTATGTACAAATGCATAGTACATAATTTCATTCACAGGGGGTATGGATAAATGGCAGTATCCAATGAGAATCAATATCCACATCTGTATATTATGGACCGGACAGGTGAACTGCGGGATGTGGTTATAGATAAAAGTATGACGATTGGACGAAAGACAGCAAATGCGGATAAGGATATTCTGCTGGAATCTGCGATTACTTCAAAAAACCATGGTCGGATTTCACTTACCGGAGATCAGATATTATATTGTGATACCAACAGTTCCAACGGAACAGTAATCAATGGAAAGATTTACGGAGCAGTAACCGGGGTTTTTGAAAAGGTATTGGAAGACGGAGATATTATCCGGATTGAGAATCCCCAGGATCCTGCAGGAAACGATACCGTTGTAATGATATACAGGGCATCTGTTCTGCCGGGGTGCAGCTGGAAACGGATTTTTCTTCCGGGAAAATATAAAGTGGTTTCCATCGGCAGAAAAAAAGAAACCAATGTGATTGCCCTTCATGATGGAAGATGTTCCAGGCAGCATGTGGCGATGCAGCATGAAAGTAATGGCGTTTGGACACTGAGAGATTTAAATAGTGGAAACGGTGTATTTTATAATGGAAGAAAGATTGGAAGTCATGTAGATTTGCGGAAAAAAGACTTTTTCCGGGTAGTGGATTATTTCTTCCTTTTTACAGGAGATTATTTATACTATTATTCGGAGGAAGAGGCAGTGCCTGCTTCGCCGGAAAATGAAATAGAAGTGCCAATGACTGTGCTTAGAAAACCACAGCAGATACCATCGGCCATTCCGGGTACGCCACAGGCTCCGGGTGCGGTAAAGACCCCTGGCACGCCGCAGGCTCCGGGTGCGGGGCAGAAGCCGGTTCAAAAACAGGTTGTTCCGCAGAGAACGAATAGGGCTGTTTCCAATGGAAAGAATCTGGAAATTGATATTACCGCCAGAACAGCAAGACAGGGATTTAAAACCCTTACGCTTTTGAAAGATATTCATATTACAGTCAAATCCGGTGAAATGGTATTAATTCTGGGTGGTTCCGGTGCCGGAAAAACGACTTTTATGAATGCTGTTATGGGATATGAAAAGGCAAAAGGAACCATCCGATATGGAGAAACCGATATCTATTCCGAATATGAAAAAATGAAATATGAAATCGGTTTTGTACCCCAGGATATTCTGCTTCGTGAGAATGATACAGTTTATGATACATTATATAATTCTGCCCAGATGAAACTGACAGACCATCCTGAAATCTGGGAGGACAGAGTGAAAAAAGTTCTGGAAATGGTTTCCTTATCCCATGTACAGGATTCGCTGGTGAAATCCGTCAGCGGTGGTGAAAAGAAGAGGGTCAGCGCAGGGGTTGAACTGATTGCGGATCCAAGTTTATTCTTCCTGGATGAACCGGATTCCGGTCTGGATGCATACAGCGCTACAGAGCTCATGGAAAATCTCAGAAGAATTGCTGATATGGGCAAAATAGTTATGGTGATATCCCATTCTCCTGACCGTGCTGCAGAACTGTTTGACAAGGTCGTTATTCTGGCAAAGAGCAGAGTGGATAACAGCGGACATCTGGCCTTTTATGGTTCTGTTGAGGAAACAAAAAAGTTTTTCGGGGCAGATACGCTGGAAGGCGTTGTAGGTAAGATCAACAGCCGGGATGCAGATATTGAAGGCTACATTAACAGATGGAACAGTCTGGGAAGAAGGCAGTAGAGCATACTTTGTCCTGGAGAGGAAAAAGACAGTAGAGCGATAAAACATTTATGGTGAAAAATAATATGCATGATGAAGAAAGACAAGAGGGTAGTGACAAATGGGTAGTAACAGATTTTCACAGGTAGGAGTTTACATTGGAAAATGCTTTCGTATTTTCTGGCATGAAAAAGGATGGAAGGTAGTTCTTTTCGGTGCGATCATTTCGGCAATCATTGCCTGGGTTCCCGGCGATAAAATGTTTGTTTACAAGGTGAATACAAAGAATGGTGCTTTCGCCATTGTATGTGCCTGCATTTGGATTGGGCTTTTCAACTCCATTCAGTCTATCTGTCGAGAGCGAAAGATTATAAAGAGGGAACATCGGACAGGATTACATATTTCTTCTTACATTCTGGCACATATGATCTACGAACTATGCATCTGCTTTATTCAGTCGATCATTATGGTTCTGGCACTTTTCATTTTCCGGAACAACATTCCGAAAAGTGGTGTCATTCTGCCGGGGCTTTTAGAGCTATTTATCAGTTGTTTACTGATCATGTATGCCTCTGACGTACTTGGTATTGCTGTATCCTCTTTTGTAAAAAATGAAAATGCTGCTATGGCAGCCATGCCTTTTGTACTGATCATTCAGCTTGTGCTTGCCGGAATCATTTTTGAACTGGAAGGGTCTGTCAATGCTGTTTCCAATGTAACGATCAGTAAGTGGGGTGTCCAGGCAATCTGTTCCACCTGTGACATCAATCATATGCAGGATGCATTTACAGTTCTTCAGATTGAAACGGAAGAAGAACAAATGGAAGAAGCTCTTGACCGTGATTTGAAAGACAGTGAAATAGAGGACATTGAAGAGAAATATATGGATCAGCAGCTGGAGGATGATGAAAGAACCGATGATGCCTATGATAGTTCGCCGGGAGTACTGCTCAGCTGTTGGATGATCATGATCGTCTATACCATACTGTATGGTGTCATCAGTGTACTGGCTCTGAAAATGGTGGACAAAGATAAGCGATAGAAGCGGAAATAATGAAATAGGATCGGATATTCTGCCGAGTAATGGATGGCCGGGATGAAAAAGGATATTTCATCTGCCTTGACAACGGAAAAATTCATGTTATAATATGTTTCGTTGGGAAGGTAGAAGGCAAGGATGTCTCTCTAAATGATGACAAACTTGTATTCTGCTTTTTTTTATAAACATTTTTATTATAGGAGGAATTGTTATGAAAAAATTATTAGCACTGGCTTTAGTTGGAACAATGACTGTTGCTATGTTAACAGCTTGTGGTTCTAAAGAAGAAACAACAGAAGCACCGGCAGCTACAGAGGAAGCTGCAACAGAAGAAGCTGCAACAGAAGAAGCAGCTGCAGAAGAAACAGCAGAAGCAGGAAGCGATAAGACATGGGTGATTGCTACCGATACTGTTTTCAAACCTTTCGAGTACACAAATGAAAACAACGAGTTCGTTGGTATCGACGTAGATATTCTTGCAGCAATCGCTGAAGATCAGGGCTTCAAATATGAATTACAGAGCATTGGCTGGGATGCATCTATTGCTGCATGTCAGGCTGGTCAGGCTGATGGTATGATTGCAGGCGCATCTATCAAACAGGAACGTATTGACAGTGGTTGGATTTTCTCCGATGGATATTATGATGCTACACAGACATTTGTAGTTGGCGCAGACAGTGATATTTCAAGCTTTGAGGATTTAAATGGTAAAAACGTTGCTGTAAAAAATGGTACACAGGGTCAGGCTTTTGCGGAAAGCTTAGCAGAGCAGTATGGCTTTACTGTTACTATTTTTGAAGATTCACCTACTATGTATCAGGAAGTAATCCTTGGCAACAGTGCAGCATGTGTAGAAGATACACCTATTATGGCAGCTTCCATTAAAGAAGGTGGACTTGCTCTGAAGATTCCGGAAGGTATGGAAAGTGAAGCAGCTCCTTATGGTTTTGCTATTTTTGATGAATCTAAACAGGAACTGTTAGATATGTTCAATGCAGGTCTTGCTAACATCAAAGCAAACGGTAAATATCAGGAAATCTTTGACAAATATCTGAAGTAATTTTTGATAATCGAAGTGAATTTCAATATTTGAAGTGAAAACCTGTATTTGAAGTGAATATAGCAATAAGTGGAACGTGGGAAGTATTGCAACTTCCCACGTTTTTGTTTAAAATAAGAAGTGGTTGAGTCTAAAGAGTTTATTACATTATTAGTAGGGAGAAAAAAGATGATACAGATTATTGAAACCTATCACTCCATGCTCATTGGAGCCCTTGGCAAAACGTTGCTTTTGACATTGACATCTTTATTCTTTGCGATGATCATCGGTATGATTTTTGCATTGATGAATGTTGGACGTTCGCGCGTGTTTAACTGTATTGGTACCGTTTATGTCGATGCAGTACGTGGTGTTCCTCTTATTGTTCTTGCATATTTTATTTATTTTGGTATGCCTGCCGGTATTAAAGCAATGGGGGTACAGGATTTTAGATTGTCAGCACTGCAGGCCGGTACCATTGCCCTGGCCATGAACTGTGGTGCTTATATGGCGGAAATCATCCGTGCCGGTATTCAAAGTGTTGATAAGGGTCAGATGGAGGCCAGCCGAAGTCTGGGCTTGTCCTATGCAAAAAGTATGCGACTGGTTGTGCTGCCACAGGCTATTCGTACCATGATTCCTTCTATTATTAACCAGTTTATTATTACTTTGAAAGATACTTCCATTTTGTCTGTTATCGGATTCCCGGAACTGACGAATATGGGTAAAAATATCAGTGGTAATACTTTTAAGAGTTTGGAAACCTGGGCAATCGTAGGTATTATGTATATGATTGTTATTGTGACTCTGAGTAAAGTTGCAAAAAGAATTGAAAGGAGTTTGAGCCGTGACAGATAAGAAAATAATGGTGCATGTCCAGAATCTGAAAAAGAATTTCGGGAAACTGGAAGTTTTAAAGGATTTCAGCATAGATATAGAAGAGGGTGAAGTGGTTGTACTTCTGGGACCGTCCGGAAGTGGAAAATCTACATTTCTGCGTTGCCTTAATCAGTTGGAAGTGGCAACAGCAGGTACGATTATCATTGATGGAAAAGATGTTACCAATAAGCATACCGATATCAATAAAATAAGAGAGAATATTGGTATGGTATTTCAGCATTTCAATCTTTTTCCTCATAAAACAGTCATTGAGAATATCATGCTGGCTCCGGTTGAACTGAAGCTGATGACTAAAGAAGAAGCCAGAAAAAAGGGCATGGAGTTACTGAAACGGGTAGGCATGGATACCAAAGCAGATGCTTATCCAAGTCAGTTGTCCGGTGGACAGAAGCAGCGTGTAGCTATTGCAAGAGCTCTTGCAATGAATCCGGATATCATGCTTTTTGATGAACCGACCTCTGCTCTTGACCCGGAAATGGTAGGCGAAGTTCTTACGGTTATGAAAGAACTGGCAAGAGATGGTATGACCATGGTGGTGGTTACCCACGAAATCGGTTTTGCCAGAGAAGTGGCAGACCGTATCGTGTTTATGGATGGCGGATACATTGTAGAGCAGGGAAGCCCGGAAGAAATCATTAATCATCCAAAAGAACCCAGAACCATTGACTTCCTGAATAAGGTTTTATAATTCATTTATGATATATCTTTCAAAAAAGGGGGAAAAGTCTTATGAAGAGGATCATTACTATCAGTCGTGAATTCGGAGCAGGTGGAGCAGCAGTTGCGAAACAAGTGGCACAGAGACTGGGATATGAGTATTATGACAAAGCGATTATTTTACGGTCAGCAAGTGTGTCTAATCTGGATGTAGAGAGTGTGATGAAGTGGGATGAACGTGTGCCTAAAGAGTTTGGCTTTGCACAAAGTTTATTTGATTTCTATAATAAACCTTTAAACGAGAGACTGTTTGAAGCTCAGAAACAGATTATCCGCGGAATCGGCGAAAAGGGTAACTGTGTCATTGTGGGACGAAACGCCAATTCTATTTTGAAAGCATTTGACAATTGCCTTCATGTTTTTATTCATGCAGATGTTCACTGGCGTATGGAGCATATGATGGAGCTTATGCCGGATGTATCTGAGGCAAAGATTCTGGAAGAGATTCGTGCCATTGATAAAACCAGACGGAAATATTGTGCTTTCTATACACAGACAGAATTTGGCCATGCAGACTATTATGATATGAGTCTGAGTACATCAACATTGGGAATTGATACCTGTGTAGATCTGATTTGTCAAATTGCAGAGAAGGAATAGCTTTCACAAGACATAAGTGTTAATAAGGTGGTCTTTCGATGTTCGGAGGACCACTTGCTGATTCTAATATCTATTTGTGAAAGTTATATATCTGCAAAAAATGGATATCCTATTCTTAATGTTATGGAAAGAAAGGAATAGGATCTATGAATGAACTGAAAATCGTAAAAGTTGTAGGCAGGGAAATTCTGGACTCCAGAGGGAATCCAACGGTAGAAGCGGTAGTGACACTTCTGGATGGCACATCTGCCAGAGGGGCGTCTCCCAGTGGTGCTTCTACAGGCATCTTTGAAGCATTGGAACTTCGCGACGGAGATAAATCGCGTTATGGGGGAAAGGGAGTTGCAAAGGCTGTCGAACACGTCAATACCATGATAGCGGATGCGGTAGTCGGTCTGGACGCTTCCGATATCTATGCAGTGGACAAGGCGATGATTGATGCGGATGGAACAAAGGATAAATCAGGCCTTGGTGCCAATGCGATTTTAGCAGTATCTATCGCAACCGCAAAAGCGGCATCCAAAAGTCTGGGAATTCCGTTGTATCGATTTCTGGGTGGAGCATCAGCCAATGTTTTGCCGGTTCCGATGATGAATATTTTAAATGGCGGTGCTCATGCCGCTAACACTGTGGATGTACAGGAATTTATGATCATGCCGGTAGGGGCACTTTCTTTTCGGGAAGCGCTGCGGTGGTGTGCTGAGGTTTTTCATGCATTAAAAGCATTGCTGAAAGAAAATGGATTGGCCACATCCGTAGGGGATGAAGGAGGATTTGCCCCAAATCTTTCCGGCGAAGAAGAAGCGATTGAATATATCTTAAAAGCAGTGGAAGATGCAGGCTATAAACCGGGAAGAGATTTTATGATTGCCATAGATGCTGCTGCATCCGAATGGAAGGGCTCTGGTAAAGGGGAATATGTTCTGCCAAAGACAGGCTTGTCCTACACAACGGATGAACTGATCGATCACTGGGAAAAACTGGTGGATAAATACCCTATTATTTCAATAGAGGATGCTCTCGATGAAGAGGATTGGGAAGGCTGGCAGAAGATCACTGCCAAACTGGGTCATAAAGTACAGCTGGTTGGCGATGATCTTTTTGTGACGAATACAAAAAGACTGGAAAAAGGCATTGACATGGAGTGTGGAAACTCTATTTTGATAAAGCTGAATCAGATCGGAACGGTATCGGAAACCCTGGAAGCGATTAAAATGGCCCATAAGGCGGGATATACAGCAGTTTCCTCTCATCGTTCAGGTGAAACAGCGGATACTACCATTGCGGACTTGGCAGTGGCAATGAATACCGGACAGATCAAAACCGGTGCTCCAAGCCGGTCGGAAAGGGTGGAAAAATACAATCAGCTTCTCAGAATCGAAGAAGAACTGGGAAGTGCAGCAGTGTACCCGGGGATGAAAGCATTTGGGAAATAACGAGTAAAATAGTATGGAATGAATTTGCAATTTGTACCAAAAAGCTAAGGGAAGGAAATACAAATGATAAGATTTAATAATGATTATAATCATGGAGCACATCCGGAAATAATACGTGCTCTCGCAGATACAAACCATAACAGCTATGGTGGATATGGAAAAGATGAATGGTGTGAAAAGGCAGCGGAAGAGATTCGGAAATATTTAGGAGATGCTGACGCAGACATTCATTTTTTAGTAGGCGGAACCCAGACCAATTTTATAGTTATTGCATCTGCTCTCAGACCATATCAGAGTGTGATCAGTGCGGACTCCGGCCATATCAATGTTCATGAAACCGGAGCGGTTGAGAACTGCGGTCATAAGGTGCAGACTCTGCCGGGAAAAGACGGTAAAATCAGTGCGAAGCAGATCCGCCAGCTGGCAAAGGAATATCAGGAAAGCGGAGTGCAGGAGCATATCACATGTCCGGGAATGGTATATCTTTCTTTCCCCACAGAATACGGAACCATTTACTCGAAAAAGGAACTGGAAGAGATCAGTGCGGTTTGCAAAGAATATGAGATGTACTTATTTGTGGATGGAGCAAGAATGGGATATGGACTTGCGGCACCGGATAATGATGTGAGCCTGGAGGATCTGGCAAAACTGGCAGATGTGTTTTATCTGGGCGGAACAAAATGTGGTGCCATGTTTGGAGAAGCACTTGTTATATCCAATCCACTTTTGAAAAAAGATTTCAGAAGCTATATGAAACAAAATGGAGCGATGCTGGCCAAAGGATGGCTTCTGGGAGTGCAGTTTTACACTTTGTTCTGGGATGGATTATATTTTGAAATTACCAGAAAAGCGGTAGATTTTGCCCTGCAGATAAAAAAGGCATTTGCAGAAAGGGGAATTCCTTTCCATGTAGAAAGTAGTACAAACCAGCAGTTTGTCGTGCTTACTGCATCCCAGATGAAAGCATTGGAAAAGGATTTCATTTTTGAATTTGAAGAAAAAATAGACGAAGATCATTTTTGCGTCAGATTTTGTACAAGTTGGAGCACGGAACAGGAAGAAGTAGATATACTTATCCGGAAAATTGCAATTATTTAACATCTTAAAACGTGAAATTACAGAGAAAAATGGCAATTATGCGTATTGAGTAATCTCAGTGTTGTCTGTATAATGTATATAGTGTGTGTAATTCGGAGATGAGGTAAAATGGAAAAAAAGGTACTTCTGATAGCAGATGATACGGAACTTAACCGTTCGATTATCAAAAATGATTTCAGTGATGAGTATGAAATATTTGAAGCGAAGGATGGTCAGGAAACCCTGGATGTGCTGAATGCAGTTCAGGTGGATGCCATGATCCTTGATATTGTAATGCCGAAAATGGATGGCCTTGAAGTACTTCGACGAGTCAGATCCAATCCATCCTTTGACAACATGGTCATTTTAGTTGCAACAGCGATGAAAGAGAAAAACGAAGCCATCGCATTGGAGATTGGTGCAGACGATGTCCTTTCAAGGCCATGTGAACCTTCTGTTATAAAGAATCGATTGGAAAACCTTCTGGCGAAAAAGGAACTGGAAAAGGATACCAGGATTGTCAGTTCCTCTACAATCTTGATGGCAGAACGTAATCAGGAATTAAAAAACAGATTAAAGAAGGATTTGGATGATATTCAGAAGCTTTACGGATATATTCGTGATAATATGTCAAACAAAGGACTGATATCGGAATGCCTGGATATGATAGATAAAAAAATGAAAGATATGAGAGATATCTGTGACCGGTAAGGAAGCGATTAGGCGGTTGTGATACAGGAAAGTAGTTTGCATTTCATGTATTGCAACCGTTTTTAGATTGTTTTCTTTCCGCTTGGAAAAGAAGAAGCGGTTTGTTATAATGATGACGTAGGGGAGAACGAAACGGAGGCAAAGATGGGCTTGATGCATAGAAGAAAACAAGGAAATCCGGAGAGACAAAAAAAGATGTCTATCCGACAGCAGATTTCTATACTGTTTATCATCAATATGCTCTTTGTAGTTCTGGCCTGCTGGTTTATTAATGCCACATTTCTGGAGAAGTTTTATCTTTGGAATAAAGAGGAAGCCATGAACTATGCTTATGAGAATTTTAACAGAGCAGCGGGAAAAGGTATTCTTGATACAGATGAGTATGACATTGAGTGGCAGAAAATATGTGGTAAGTATAATATAAGTGCGGTGATCCTGGATGCGGATTCCCAGACGATCATCTGTTCCAGTAATGATGTGGGCAATATGAAGCATCTGCTGATGGATTATTTTTTTGGTGTGGGACCGGATTTTAATCTGAGAGACAAAAGGGTCATCGACGAAA
The DNA here is from genome assembly GCA_945949875.1 of uncultured bacterium. Taxonomy (GTDB): domain Bacteria; phylum Bacillota; class Clostridia; order Lachnospirales; family Lachnospiraceae; genus 1XD8-76. The sequence continues at coordinate 2,539 of CAMFGH010000035.1, read as the reverse complement.
ATGATAAATATACGGTTCAGATCGTTGGTGATAAGCGTATGCAGTCGGAATTTGTTGAAATGTGGGGAGTTCTGGATAATGGAAATCCATTCCTGCTGCGTAGCCCATTAGAAGGAATAAAGGATAGCGCACGCATTTCCAATCATTTCCTGTTATATGTGGGGATGGCATCTGTTTTATTTGGTACCGTTATGATCAGTATTCTTTCCGGGAGAATATCCAGACCTATTTTGGATCTGGCCAATATTTCGGAGAAGATGCGCCATCTTGATTTTGAAGCAAAGTATTGTGAAAAAGAATGGGAAACAGCAGAGATCGAACATCTTGGAAAAAATATCAATGAGTTGTCAGAAGTATTAAAGACCACCATTTCGGAACTGAAAACCGTTAATAATGAGTTGCAGCGGGATATTGATAATAAGAACAAAGTCGATGAAATGCGCAGAGAGTTCCTCTCCAATGTGTCTCATGAGTTAAAAACTCCACTGGCACTGATTCAGGGCTATGCGGAAGGTCTCAAGGAAGGCGTTACGGATGATCCGGACAATATGAATTATTATTGTGAAGTTATCATGGATGAAGCAACCAAAATGAACACCATGGTAAAGAAGCTGCTTACGTTGAATGAACTTGAATTTGGTAATGATACTGTACAAATCGAACGGTTTGATATCGTTGCATTGATTGAAAATTATATACAGTCCATTGATATTTTATTAAAACAGAATAATGCGGAAGTGTTGATGGACAGGTATGAACCGGTATATGTGTGGGCAGATGAGTTTAAGATCGAGGAAGTGCTTATGAACTATCTGAGTAATGCGCTCAATCATCTTGCCAATGAAAGAAAGATCAGGATCACTATCTGGCAGGGCGAAGGAAAGGTGAAGGTATCTGTTTTTAATACGGGAGAACCGATACCGGAAGAGAGTCTCCCATATATCTGGGAAAAGTTTTATAAAGTGGACAAGGCCAGAACAAGGGAATATGGTGGAAGCGGTGTAGGACTTTCCATTGTAAAGGCTATCATGAATTCCTTACATCAGAATTATGGCGTCTGCAATTATGATGACGGAGTAGAGTTTTGGATAGAGCTTGATACAGAGGGTAGAACGTATGATGAAACGGGGACATCAAAAAATGGTTCATAAAGAAATTTTTCATAAGAAAATATTGGAGAAAAGAACAGGGAAACAAAATCGGCAGAATCAAAAGCACGCAGCAGGGATATTGGTTATGGCTGGAGTCTGTGCCATGCTTCTTACAGGGTGTGGAAATGCCATTCCGGAGATGACAGAAGAAGAGGAATCTATGATTGTAACCTATGCGGCGGATCTTATCGCACAATATGATCCGGATCATACCAGCCGTCTGATCGATACCAATGCAGAGGCGGCCCGTCGCGCAGAAATAGCAGAAAAGGCAGCAGCAGTGCAGGCAATTATCGATGCAAACAGGAAGCTGGAAGAGGAAGAACGGAAAAAAGTGGAACAGGATCTGGAAAATACAGAGCGGATTGACGCGGCGGATCAGACTCCTTCGCTGGGCAGTATAAGTGATATGGCTGAATTTCTGGAATTGGGAAATCTGGAACTTTCTTATGCAGGATATGATATTTCCAAAACATATGGTGAAGATCAGACAGGAGACTGGAGTCAGGCTGTTGACAGTATTGTTGCTGATGAGGGGAAGAATCTGCTTATTGTAAAACTTCATGTTTCCAATAACAGTTCCGGCAGTGAGACGTTGAACCTTATTGAGCAGAATGTCATTTTCAAAATCGGTGTGGATGGCAATTCGCCGGAATATGCTATGACAGCTATGCTGATGAATGACTTTTCCTATGCATATGAGGAACTTGAGCAGGGACAGGGGGCAGATTATGTCTTGATAACACAGGTGAGTGATACGATCACTCAGGTGAGTGATATTACATGGAATGCCTGGAAAGATGATCTGGATATTACAGTGAAGTTGCAGTAATAGAACTTTCTTCTTTTCGAATAGGTTTTTATATGATAAACTTTTTTTGTAGAGAGAAGGCTACAAATCCATGAAAGATATCCGCAAGGTGGGTTCTATTGGGCTTAAGACCGTTGTTTACTATTTGTGTACAACAGCATTTGCCATTACAATAGGTCTGATTTTTAGTAATTTATTCAAGGGACTTTTCCCGGCTATTGCAACAAGTGATTTGACATACGAAGCAGCAGAAACTTCTTCGTTTATGAATACGATTGTTGTAATATTCCCATCTAACTTTATTGCGCCTATGTCTGAGGCTACTATGCTCCAGATTATTGTTATGGCGATTCTGCTTGGTTTTGCCATTATCATGCTGGGAGAAGAGGCAGCTGTGGTGGTAAAAGCAGTAAATGGGTTTAACACAAAACAAGCAAGAATTCTCCCACCTCCGCAGGTGGTGAGATGAATTGCAAAAAACTGTTCAAAACAAGAAAAGAACATTTGTTCTATCCCGAGAAGTATGATAAAATAGTATAAAGCGAAAACATTTTGTCAGCATTTTGACAGGAGGAAA
>CAMFGH010000034.1 GCA_945949875.1 uncultured bacterium | reverse complement strand
TGGCCTTTCCGGATTATGAAAGAATCATCCGAAAACAAAGGATGCGAGGAAAAATCAGATATTGGGAGACGACCCAAGGCCGCCTCCCGGTAAATACTATCATCTGTTGTTGCAGCAGCATAAGATCAATAAGATCCAGATCCAGCTTTCACATCCACATCCGCATCCGCAGCCTTCTCTTCCGAAGCCACCGAAACAATCGCCATCATTGTTGCCCAGAAGAAAGATCAGAATGATGATCCAGATGAAACTACAACTACAACCACAACTGGAAGGTGATCCACCACCGCATCCACACTGAGTAGCTGTTAAATCGCTCATATTATTTCCTCCTTTAAGTTTTTTATGGTTTATCATATGCCCTATAGCTTGGAAAGGTTTCTATATTTTTTTGTGGTGAAAAATAAAAAAATTAGAATCAATATCTTGTGAAAGGTATTGCTTTTCCTTCAATATATTGTAAAATAAAGATAATTATGGAGTATTATACCTAAATGCTGAAAGAGAACGACTTAAAACAGATTAAAGATGAAAAATTAAGAGAAGCGGTGCGTTTGGAACTTCGCAGACAGGAAAGGCGAAGAAAACTCTTATTATTTCTGACGCTTGGAATAGCAGTATGCTGTCTGGGATATTTTTTCGTATATTCCTATATGGAAAAAAGAACGCAAAACAGAAATGACCAGCTTTCCGGCTTGAAAGAATACAGTTCCCAGCTTTCGAAAGAGAATGCTACAGAAGAAGAAAAGCAGGAAGTCGTAGTACATAAGACAGGCGAAACCGTGATTCCGGGTATCCTGCCGGAATATAAAGTTTTATATAGTAATAACAAAAGCCTAATCGGATGGATAAAAATTGCCGATACAAATATTGATTATCCGGTGATGCAGACGGAAAATAATACCTATTATCTGGATCATGATTTTGATCAGAATTATGATAAAAACGGATGCATTTTTATGGATGCGGATTGTGATGTAATAAACCGTTCCACGAATCTGATTTTGTATGGTCATCATATGAAGTCCGGAGCCATGTTTGGAAAGCTGGATGCTTATGCAGACAGAAGCTTTTATGAAGAGCATCCGACTTTTCAGTTTGATACCATCTATGAAAAAGGACAGTACAGGATCGCTTATGTTTTTCGTTCAGAAGTTTATGATGAAAATGAAGTGACCTTTAAATATTATCAGTTTATTCAGGCCAACTCGGAGGCAGAGTTTAATTCCAATATGCTTCAGATGGCGCAGATGTCACTATACGACACAGGAATTACTCCGGTGTACGGAGATGAACTTGTGACACTATCTACCTGTGACCATACAGAAACACAGGAAGGCAGATTCGTTGTAGTAGGTGTGAAAATACAATAATGGGAGATTTGTGATGGCAAACAAGACCAAAAACAGTAAATTAAACGGAAAGATGAAAAGAAGGATGCGAAAGACTACTGCTGTAGTGCTTTTGATCACTTCTATTGTTGTTGCGGCGATTCCGGTGCCGGAGGCAGCTGCAGCAAGAGTTGGAGATGATTTTGTTACAAACATTACAGTTGAAGAAGAATATTTAACCGCTGATCATGAACGATTAGATTTTACGATGGATAATACTAAAGTTCCTGTTGTAACAAAAGACGATACTATTTATTGCTCAGAAAATGGTAAATTTCAGTTTGCTTATGTAAAGAAAAATGTTAGCGATACAACGAATGTTGCTGTTTTGGTAGGTTATTCTGCCAGTAACTTAGATGATGGTCATTTAGATATTCCTAAGACATTGAATGCTTATATTCCGTATACTCGTGTATTTGGTACTAATGAGGGTAATGCAGCGGTAACGCAAAATGGTAATGCATTATACTATAAGCTTATAACAAAAAATATAGATTTATATGAACTTGTTGAGAGTGAGGGCTCTGGGAGTTCTGCGCCTTCCGAACCTGTTTATAACCTTATTAAACATGATACGGAGAATGAGTTTGTTGAAGTGAGTGGCTTTTCCGGAGGTACCGAAACAATTTATTCGACTGATCGCAAAACAAAAACCGTAACATATTATACATACCGCTATAGACCAAGCTTGGATAGAGAGATTAGTAAATGGGATATTGAGAATGTAAATTTATATACCTATATGGACAACGATAACAAGGATATGCGTGTGGATACTGAAAAGTATTATTGTGATATAGATACTTTTGTGAATCCAGAGAATGGTATTTATCTTAAGGACAGTGGGTTTGTATCTGGTCAAAGACTTGTAAATGCAGAGGTTGCTTTCATTTCCAGTTATCGTGTTACTATTACCGATGATGATAAATGGGTAGTTGATCCGGATCAGGGGTCGGAAGAAGGTGTTTTTGCTAATTTAGGTTATATCAAATCCATTTCGATTCCTGCCAGTGTTATGGGGGTGGGTAATAAAGCGTTTTATGGTTGTGCTTCTCTGGAAAGGGTCGATTTTGATAACCAGATTAGTATTTTGGGGAGATCCGCATTTGAAAATTGTACATTGTTAAACTATGTGGGTTTGTCTGAGAATTCAAATATAAAATATATTGGTGAATGTGCATTTAAGGGATGTGAACAACTTCAAAAATTCATATTTTCAGTAAATAATGAAATAATCGGAGATCATGCTTTTGAGAATTGCTATAGTCTTTCTGATATAGATTTTTCATTCGCAGCTAATCTTAATAAATTTGGTTGTGATGTTTTCAGAAATTGTCGTTCTTTAGAAGATGTTGTTTTACCATCAAATATTCAAAATGTTGGGAAAGGAACATTTAAAGGGTGTACTTCTCTTGAAACTGTTGTTTTTCCGGAAGGAAATAATACAATATATATAAGCACAATACCTATTTCTATTTTTCAAGGCGATTATAATCTGAAAAGTATAACAATTCCTAATCGTGATACAGTGATATCTGATGTTGTAACCACGAGTACTGGTTACTCATATGGAGTACCTAGTTTCCGAGATGAGGTTAGTGATGAATTCTACTTTGAGGGTTATGAGAGCAGTAAAGTTCATGATACTTCCAAACAATATGGTATTGCATTTCGCTTTTTAGATCCGGGGCATACAGATAAATATGAAAAAATAGTTTATGATGGAAACAATGAATATACTTACTTGGTTAATTCAAATAACGAATTACTTTCTATTGGAATAGAAGGTGATGAAAATGCTGGTAAGAATGTTCAGATTCCTGAAAAAGTTGGGCCATATTCGATCGATAAAATAGGAACACAATTCCAGGGGAACAGAAAAATTGAATCCATTACGATCCCTACTACTTTAAAAGAGATAGGAAATGAAGCTTTTAAAGGATGTACAAGCCTTACAGAAGTCACTTTTTCTGAGCCGAATAATCTGTCTTACGTCGGTACAGATGCTTTTAAAACAGGTTCCAGTAAATTGACTTTTATTGGTGATATTAGTGCTACATCTTTGCCTTTCCAATATGCAATGAGTAAAGATAATACATTTACAACAAGTACTCAGCAAACAGATTATATAGATTTTTGCTCAGGATATCCGACCTACTTGCATGTGAAATATAATTCTGATAAAGGAAAAGCAGAACTGATAGAAATTCCAAAAGTTGCTGATGTTTCTTTTAAAACTAATGTGACTCAAGCAATCAATAATACAACGTTGGGTAAAAGCTTTGATGATGTAATAAAGGCATATAATAAAGTGGAAGGATATGAGTCGATTGTTTTACCACCGAGTGTGTATAGTGTTGTTGATGCAGCGTATAATATTGTGATTCCAACTGGAGTTCAGTGTTTTGCGGATGGTTTGTTTTCTGGAGCATCTAAAGATACTACATCATTAAAAACAACAGATGGATTAAACGGAAAAAATATTGTTGAAAATGCAAATAAAGATACTGGATTCACTGCAAATGGTGATATAAAATCGATTACAATGCATGATGTTGATGAGGTGCCTAGTTATGCATTTTATGGTTGTGATAAGCTTGAAAAAGTCATAATGTATCCTTCTAATGCCTCCTCTGGTGAAACTATTGGTAGTTATGCGTTTGGACAATGCGAGAGTTTGACAAATGTTACTCTACCTATGACAACTTCTACTGTTGGGATTCGTCCATTTGCAGGAGATAAGAAACTGACCGATGTGAAGTTTACCAATGATGTTGTGGAGGGTGTTGCACCTGGAACCTCATCAAGCGGTTACAATTTTTCTTATGACAATGGCATTTTGTATGCATTAAGTGGAGATGGCAAAGATAAAGTTGTAGAGTGTCTGGAGGCAAGAGGAAATAATGTATCTAGTGGTGGTAGTTCTGTAGGATCTACGACTATTGATAAGGCTGAGTTGGAAGGTATTACAGAGTTTTACGATGAGGCATTTATGGATTGTGATGGTATCGGTACAGTTGATATGTCACTTGCCAATGTAAAAGAAATACCTAAATTCTGTTTTGCTAATTCAGAAAAATTGAGTTATGTTACAGTGAATAATGGATGTGAAGAGATTGGCGAATATGCTTTTAAAGACGTTCCATTAAGAAGCATACAGATTCCATCAACGGTTTCTTTAATAGATTCATCAGCTTTTTATTCCACGAAACCAGATGATCATTATGTGACAAATAGTGTGGAAGTAGTAACTTCTGAAGGTAGCGTGGCAGAAAGGCTGGCACTGTCTAATAGTAAATATTATTGGTCCTTAGGAGAATCTATCAACCCTGTATTTACTGTTAAGTTTGTTGATATGGATGGAAAGACCCTGATTGATACTCAGACGGTAGAAGCCGGAGAAGATGCGGAAGACCCATCTGCTAAAGAAGATATCACCATGCCGGAACATGAGGGACTTTATTTCAAAGGCTGGGATAGAGACTTTACAAATGTTGGTATGGATCTGTGGGTACAGGCCATTTATGAAGAAGAACCAGACCAGACCTGGACAGTTAATTTCTACAACTGGAATATGGATCTGATCGTATCCAGAACCGTACCGGATGGCGGAGATGCAGAGGAGCCGAAAACACCATCCAGAACAGGATATAAGTTTACAGGCTGGAGTAAACCATTTACAAATGTATCGGAAGACATCGATACCATGGCATTATTTGACTATGATACGTCAGGAAGTAGTTCCGGCTCCGGATCAAGTTCCGGGTCTGTCTCCTCCAATAATGGCAGTTCGAGCTCGTCCTCTTCCTCTGAAAAAACATATACGGTAACGGTTATCAATGGTTCCGGTTCCGGAAGTTATGTAAAAGGTGCTACAGTTATTGTTTCTGCTTATGCACCAAACTCAGGTTATCAGTTCTATAACTGGACAGCTTCAAGCAGTAGTGTTTCCTTTACCAGTCCTACGTTATCAGCCACATCCTTCAAGATGCCTGATAAGGACGTGACCATTACTGCAAATTATATTACGACTTCGGTAAGCGGTAACAGTGTCTCCAATAACAGGACTGCTGGAACAGTGACATCTTCACCGTCCTCCAACAAAGGTTCCACCAATGGAAATGCACAGCAGACAAGCAGTACAGATGGAACCAAAGTGGAAGTGAGTAAAAATGGTATTTCCGATAAGGATATTGCGTCTGCATCGGTGAATGGTTCCACAGATGACTTTGTGATCAAGGTGACAGAGAGTGCTTCTGCTACAGAAGCGGTTGCGAGAGCACTGAAAAATGAATATACAACCTTGGACAATATCAAATATTTTGCTATGGATATCTCATTGTATGATGAGACAGGCAAAAATGAGGTGACAGATACCTCCGGTCTAAGTGTTACCATTACACTGCCGATACCGGATGAACTTCGTGCATATGGCGGTAACAATAAGGTGGCAGGTGTGGTAAACGGTGACAGACTGGATAAGCTGGATCCGAAATTTACAACCATTGATGGTGTTCCCTGTGTTACCTTTACTGCAACACATTTTTCACCGTATACAATTTATGTGGATACTGCAAATCTGGTAGAAGGTGTATCGGATGCTACACCTAAGACAGGAGATGCTATTCATCCGAAATGGTTCCTGGCAGTTGGACTTTTCTGTCTCTCCATTGTTCTGTTCCTGAAGAGAGATAAGAAATATCAGGTTGAATATGTTCATTAGTGCCCAATCAGATGAGTTAGAAGCGTAAAAGTTAAGTGAAAGAGTAAGGTAAAACAGTAAGATAAAAGAGTAAGACAAAAGAGTATGTGAAATGGGCAAGGTATAAAGGGTAAGGCAAATATATGTGGAAAAAATGCATCGCATTTTCCGGGATACTTTTGGTACTATTTCTGGTGATTGGTTTTACCAGAAATGCCAGTGTGGATGCCGGTAAGACGGTATCTGAAAATGATGAAGTAAAACGGGAAGTTGCAGAGCGATTAGGTAAGGATGTTAATTTCATAGAAGATACCTCTGTTTCAGATAATGATCGGTCCTCTGTTTCCGGTAATGAGCCGAACAGTGACAGTAGCGATGCTGCTCAGAATAGAGAGGACGTTGATTCAAATCAGGATGACGACAATGCTGCTACTCAGAACACAGAGATGGAACCGGATGTCCTGGATGAGGAAGGCTGTCTGTATGTGATTAGGGCAGATGGAAACCGTCTGGGAAGTGTTCCGATCGTGTCCGGAAATGCATTTGTTTTTATGCAGGGTGATGGCTCTGTCTGGCAGGGAGATTATGATTCTTCCGTGGCCGACAGCCGGGTAATAGACTGGTCGTTTTATCGTGATGACAGTCTTACTTCCTATGATATTCCGAACCATGTAAAATCCATCGGTCAGTTTGCTTTTGCCAGAAGTGCCTTGCAGGAAATTGTTATTCCAGATGGAGTGACCAGTATCGGTTACGCAGCATTTTATCACTGTGACCAGCTGGAAAAAGTTGAGATTCCGGATTCCGTTACGGAAATAAAAGAGCATGCTTTTGAAAATACTCCATGGCTCAACGACTTTATGAAAAATGGAAGCCAGAATTTTCTGATCGTAGGGGATGGTGTGCTTTTAGCATACCGCGGAACGGAAAAGCAGATCACACTTCCGGATGAAGTAAAAACAGTTGCAGACGGAGCAATTCCGGAAGATATAGAAATAATAAAATAGTACAAACTCCAAACAAGAGACTCCCGACATATGATATGTAAAAGTCGGGAGTTTTTTTGTTATGAATCGAGTTAGAAAGCAGCTTCATATAAATGATTTGCATATAAATGGGATACCTTGTACGGTGGCAGTACTGGATAGTGGGATTGACAGTACCCATCCGGATTTTTCCGGAAGAATTGTAGATTTCTGTGATTTTGTCCAAAACCAAAATGATTTTGGATATGATGATTACGGACATGGAACCCATGTATGTGGATGTATTGCAGGAGATGGAACTGCTTCCAATGGGTTTTATAAAGGAATCGCACCTCATGCCAATTTGCTGGTTGCAAAAGTACTTGATAAAAAAGGAAATGGCAAAGTGGAACATATGATAGAGGGAATTCAGTGGATATTATCCCTTCAAAACATTTATCATGTACGAGTTCTGAATATTTCCATTGGAACCGATGTGGGATTTCAAAAACAGGATTATCAGGAAATCATGGAATTATTAAATGAAGCTTGGAGAAAGGGAATCGTTGTGATATGCGCAGCCGGAAATAGCGGACCGGAAAACGAATCTATTTCCATGCTGGGAAGAAATAAGAATATCATTGCGGTAGGATGTCATGAGGGAGAAATGGAACATGATTTTCCAAATACCTGCCAACTGAAATCCGGTAGGGGAAGAGAGAATGACATATGCAGGAAACCGGATCTGGTTGCACCGGGAACAGAAATCATTTCCTGTCGTTCATCCATGGAAATATCAAATAAAAGGGACAATGGATATTACTGCAGGAAAAGCGGAACATCCATGGCTACAGCCATTGTTTCAGGTATGGCGGCACTCTTTTTTGAGAATAGTCCCAATGAATCAAATGAGTATTGTAAAAGAAGGATGCTTCTTACAGCAAAGGATTTAGGGGAACCATGGAATAAACAGGGATATGGAATGATACAACCTGAAAATTTTATGTTGACATAATTATGTACTGATGTATACAATGATACAGAACATATGAGGTATGGAAAATAGAATATACTCAATATCGCATATGAGATCATTTAATCGGAGGAACAGCATTATGCCAGACAATAATGAACAATATTTTACCAATAGACCCGTTTCCATGAATCATCATAATAATTTATTGGAAATTGAGGAACATATGTATATTTTGGATGATGTGAAAAAGCCCAACGTTTTCCGAAATATGTTTCCTTATTCTGAGATTCCCAAGATTCCGTTTAATGATAGAATTGTACCCCATAATATGCCAAAGGATATCTGGATTACAGATACCACCTTCCGTGATGGACAGCAGTCCAGGGCACCTTATACAACGGATCAGATTGTAACCATATATGATTATCTCCACCGTTTAGGTGGCCCAAATGGTATGATCCGGGCAAGCGAATTCTTTTTATATAGTAAAAAGGACAGAGATGCAGTATACAAATGTATGGAGAGAGGGTATGAATTTCCGGAAGTCACCAGTTGGATCAGGGCATCAAAGGAAGATTTTAAGCTGGTAAAAGAAATCGGTATGAAAGAAACCGGTATTTTGGTCAGCTGTTCTGATTATCATATTTTCCTGAAAATGAAGATGACCAGACGACAGGCAATGGAACATTATCTCAGTGTGGTAAGGGATTGCCTGGAAGAAGGAATCAGCGTTAGATGCCATCTGGAGGATATTACCAGAGCGGATATTTATGGTTATGTTGTACCATTCTGTCTGGAACTGATGAAATTGATGGAGGAATACAAAATACCGATTAAGGTACGTGCCTGTGATACCATGGGATATGGTGTCAACTTCCCGGGTGCTGTTATCCCCAGATCAGTACAGGGTATCATTTATGCGATACATAAACATGCCGGTGTACCTCATGAGTTGATCGAATGGCATGGACATAATGATTTCTATAAAGCAGTAAGCAATTCCACTACAGCATGGTTATATGGATGTAGTGGTGTCAATACTTCCTTGTTTGGTATTGGTGAGAGAACCGGTAATACTCCGCTGGAAGCCATGGTATTTGAATATGCCCAGTTAAAGGGTGATTTAAATGGTATGGATACCACAGTGATTACAGAGCTTGCTGAGTATTATGAGAAGGAAATCGGATATCAGATTCCACCAAGAACTCCTTTTGTCGGAAAGAATTTTAATGTTACAAGGGCAGGCATTCATGCAGACGGACTTTTGAAGAATGAGGAAATCTATAATATTTTTGATACCGAGAAATTCTTAAATCGTCCTGTTTTGTGTGCTGTTTCCAATACCTCCGGTCTGGCAGGAATAGCTCACTGGATCAATACCTATTTCAAATATACCGGTAAGGATATGGTAGAAAAGAACAGTGAACTGGTAAAACGTGTCAAAGTCTGGGTGGACAAGCAGTATGATGAAGGACGTGTAACTGTCTTGACGGATGGAGAATTGTTAAAAGTAATCGCCGAGGTAAAAGCGGAATTAGGAGAAAGTAATGAGTAAATATGACGTGAAACAAGAGGTCTCTGATAAATATTCTTTAAGAGGCCGGGTGTTCCATAAAATCAGAGATGATATTTTAAGTGGAAAGTACAAAGAACATGAGGAATTGAAGGAAGTTGCCATCGGAGAAGAACTGGGGGTAAGCAGAACCCCTGTCCGGGAGGCTTTCAGACAGCTGGAACTGGAAGGACTGATTCAGATCATTCCCAATAAGGGCGCCTATGTAACAGGTATAACTGTCAATGATGTAAAGGACATTTATATGATCCGTTCCAGACTGGAAGGCCTTTGTGCCAGATGGGCAACTGAGAAAATAACAGATGAACAGATGGAAGAAATGGAAGAAAATGTTTATCTGGCAGAATTTCATGCTCAGAAGGGGCATATGGATCAGATGGCAGAATTGGATAACCGTTTTCATGAGATCATGTATGAAGCCTGTGATTCCAAAATGCTGGAGCATTTGTTAAAGGATTATCATAACTATGTACTTCGGGTCAGAAGAAAAACGCTGTCAACCAACCGTGGAACCGAATCCAATAATGAACATCGTATGATTATGGAAGCCATAAAGGCCAAGGATGCGGATAAGGCAGAGGAACTGGCACATGCTCATATGATCAATGCCTTTGAAAATATGGTAAAAAATGGTCTGTACGAAGTATATGGTGAAAGCGCCAATCAAAGTGAAACATAAAACATATGCATGGTAATCCAAAGGGCATATTAATCCAAAGAACATATTAATCCAAAGAGCATATTAATCCAAAGAGCATATTAATCAGAAAAACTAAATGAGCAAAAAATTATAAATAATAGAAGAGGAGACAGCAGTATGGATAAAATCAAAATGACAACCCCACTTGTCGAAATGGATGGAGATGAAATGACAAGAATTCTCTGGCAGATGATCAAAGAGGAGTTGTTATATCCATTTATTGATTTAAAGACAGAGTATTATGATCTGGGTCTGGAGTATCGAAATGAGACAAATGATCAGGTCACCATCGATTCTGCAGAGGCAACCAAAAAATATGGCGTTGCTGTAAAATGTGCAACCATTACACCAAATGCTGCCAGAATGACAGAATACAATTTGAAAGAAATGTGGAAAAGTCCCAATGGTACCATCAGAGCGGCTTTGGATGGAACCGTTTTCAGAACTCCTATTGTTGTAAAAGGTATCGAACCCTGTGTGAAAAACTGGGAAAAACCAATCACTCTGGCAAGACATGCCTATGGTGATGTTTATAAAAACGTAGAGATTGATGTTCCGGGCCCGGGAAAGGCAGAACTGGTATTTACCGGTGAAGATGGAACAGAGATTCGTGAAACTATCCATGATTTTAAAGGACCAGGTGTCCTTCAGGGAATGCACAATACCGACAAATCCATTGAAAGCTTTGCACGGGCATGTCTGAAATATGCTCTGGATCTGAAGCAGGATATCTGGTTTGCCACAAAAGACACGATTTCCAAAAAATATGATCATACCTTTAAGGATATCTTCCAGGAAATCTATGACAAAGAGTATAAAGAGGCATTTGAAGAGGCCGGTATCGAGTATTTCTATACCTTGATCGATGATGCGGTTGCACGTGTCATGAAATCAAAAGGCGGATTTATCTGGGCATGTAAGAACTATGACGGTGATGTGATGAGTGATATGGTATCTTCTGCATTTGGTTCACTGGCTATGATGACTTCTGTACTGGTTTCCCCAAGCGGTGTATACGAGTACGAAGCAGCTCATGGTACGGTGCAGAGACACTATTACAAGCATTTAAAAGGCGAAGAAACATCCACCAATTCTGTGGCTACTATTTTTGCATGGACAGGAGCCCTCAGAAAACGTGGTGAACTGGATCAGATTCCGGAACTCTGCGATTTTGCAGATAAACTGGAAAACGCTACCGTGGAAACCATTGAATCCGGACGTATGACCAAAGACTTAGCGCTGATCACCAGCCTGAAAGATGTCACTGTATTAAACAGCCAGGACTTTATCAAAGAAATCCGCAAGACACTGGAAGAAAAGTTGGTATAAAATAAAATCTTCCGACCATACCTATTTCAACACAGACACACTTCCGTTTGGTTGAAAACGTAACAGTACTAAATTTGAAGCACATTTCATGTACTTCTCATTAAGTGCTGACGTTTTCAAACAGTCTGTGATTGAAATAGTATGGTCGGAAGATTTTTTGATTACCGTTAAGTTATGGGTGAATCTGCTCGGATAAAAGTTCCCAGGTTTCGTATAAAGAGCTGAGTTTAGCTTCCAGTGTTTCTTTTTCGCGGGAGAGTTCTGTCAGTTTCGCAACGTTGGTGCAAATATCCGGTGAGGCCATTTCAGCATCAATTTCAGTCTGACGGGTTTCTAAGGCTTCTATTTCTGCTTCGGTTTTTTTGAAGTCATTTTCCAGCTTACGTTGTTTAGCCTGTTGTTCCTTCTGGGCCTTCCAGTCAGCTTTTCCTTCGGAAAGCAGATCGGAGGATGAATCATTTTGGGAAGCTTTGGAAGCAGTCACAGCATAGTGATTGCCTGCCAGTGTGGCCTGCTGCGCAGTTTCACCGGTCAACTGCAGTTTCTTTTCCAGATAATAATCATAATTGCCAAGATAGTTAGTCAGTTTTCCGTTTTCCAGTTCCAGAATCCGATGGGCGGTCTGGTTAATAAAATAACGGTCATGGGATACATAAAGAATCGTACCTTCATAGTTATTGAGGGCATTTTCCAGTATTTCCTTTGAAATAATATCCAGATGGTTGGTAGGCTCATCCAGAATCAGGAAATTTGCCTCGGAAAGCATCAGCTTGGCAAGAGAGATACGCCCACGTTCGCCACCGCTGCATTCGGAAATCAGTTTAAATACATCATCTTCGGTAAATAAAAAGGCAGCCAAAACATTCCGAATCTCCGTGATGGTAAGATTGGGATAGGAGTCAGCGATTTCATCATAGATGGTTTTATTCATATGAAGCACATGATGCTCCTGATCATAATAACCGATGTGAACATTGGTGCCGATTTTGATTTCTCCCTGTTCTGCAGGTAAAAGCCCGTTGATGATCTTTAATATGGTGGTTTTTCCGGTTCCGTTATCACCAATGATGGCCACATGCTCGCCCCGTTTGCAGGAAAAGGAAAGATCGGTAAAAAGGATTTCCGAATCAAAGGACTTGGTAAGATTTTCTACAAAGAGAACATCATTGCCACTAGTGATTTTTGGAGCAAGGGTAATACGCATATCACTTCTTGTTTCAGAAGGCTTTTCCAGTATCTCTACCTTGCTTAACATTTTCTCGCGGCTTTCCGCACGCTTGATGGATTTTTCCCGATTGAAGGATTTCAGTTTATCTATGACTTCCTGCTGATGCTTCAGTTCCCTCTGCTGATTCAGATAGGCATTCATCCGGGAAATACGAAGTTGCTGTTTTTTCTCAGCATAATCTGAGTAGTTTCCGGTAAAAGTCATAACCTTTCCGGCATCCACTTCTATGATTTTCTGTGCAATACGATTCAAAAAATACCGGTCATGGGAGACGATCAAAACCGCCCCTTTGTAATTGATCAGATAGTTTTCCAGCCACCTTATGGCATTCATATCCAGATGGTTGGTAGGCTCATCCAGTAAAATAATATCCGGTGACAGAAGCAGTAACTTACCAAGAGCAACCCGTGTTTTTTGACCACCGGATAAGGTGTTGATCGGTTTATCATATTCTGCTTCATCAAATCCCAGACCTTTTAAGACACCGGTCAGTTCGCTTTTGTAGGAATATCCGTTTTCCATTTCAAACTGAGTGGTCAGACGGGAATATTGCTCCATCAGCTGCTCAAGCATAGCTCCGGATTTATGCTTCATTTCATGTTCCATATCTCTGATTTGCTGCTCCATGGCAACCAGATAGGATTTTACACTCATTAATTCGTCATAAATCGTATGATCACTGTTCAGAACAGGATGCTGCTCCAGATAACCAATGGTTTTTCCCTTGGAAAGAGCAACGGTTCCGCTGTCCGGAGAAAGTTTTCCCATAATGATATTTAAGAGTGTGGTTTTACCGGCACCATTGATTCCAACGATGGCAGCTTTTTCCTGATCTTCTATATGAAAATTTGCATCACTTACGATGGTTTTTCCATCGAAAGATTTTGTAATATTCTGGCATGATAAAATCATTTTTTACTTCCTGTTTTCTCAAAAGAAATGTCTTAAAATACAGTATTTTTATTGTGAATTTACTTGAATTAGTTTACTAAGGAAAAAAAGGGATGTCAATGCCACCAATGAAATTGACATGTTTTTAACAAATAATTATAATGTTACTAAGTGCAAAGAAAAACAAGCGACGCCGAAGGCGGCATTTGTTTTTCTGCACTTAGTTAACGAGAAAACGTTCTACGTAGTAGAACGAAGAGTAGCGAAGCTGCGAGTTTTCGAGTTTATAGGAGGTACTATTTTGGAAGCGAAAGAAATTTCTCAAGCAGTCATTTCAAGACTTCCCAGGTATTTCAGATATCTTGGAGAATTAAAGGATGATGGTGTGGAACGGATTTCCTCACAGGAATTAAGTACGCTGATGAAGGTGACAGCCTCCCAGATCAGACAGGATTTTAATAATTTTGGTGGATTTGGACAGCAGGGATATGGATATAATGTAGAGTACCTGTATTCAGAAATCAGTAAAATACTGGGTCTTGATAAAACCCATCATCTGATTATCATTGGTGCTGGTAATTTAGGGCAGGCACTTGCCAATTATATGAATTTTGAGCGAAGAGGATTTTTGTTTGAAGGCATTTTTGATCAGAATCCTGCTTTGTATGGAAAGAAAATTCGTGATATAGAAGTGCAGCCAATGGAAAATCTGGAATGTTTTGTAAAAGAGAATTCCATTGATATTGCAGTACTTACCATACCGAAAACAGGAGCTGTTAACGTGGCTGAAAAGCTGGTTCATTATGGAATCAAAGCTATCTGGAATTTTGCACATGTTGACTTGAATGTTCCCGATGATATTCAGGTGGAAAATGTTCATCTTTCCGACAGCCTTATGAAGTTATCCTATAACCTGAATTCGAACTTGAAATAATACAGGTATATTGTATTGAAATAATGACGACTGCTTTTATATTGAAATGATAATTCTTGCATCCTGTGTTGATGGAGGTAGAATATGTCCAGAACAGATGATGTTTATAAACCGGCACTTTCCGGTAAAAAAATTCCTATATTGACCCTGGACCATAATTGGCACAAATTATTTTCACAGGCACATATTACTCCTGAAATAGAGAGTTTGGAAAATCAGGTGAATGATCTGCTGAAAAAACAGGGAAAAAACACAACGGCACAGAAAAGCGTGAAAGCCCTGAAAAAGAAATTAATGGATGAAATTGTGGAATTGGCAGATAAACTGGATGAAACGGGAGATCAGGGCATTCAGAAAAAAATCGATGAGCATAAAAGGCTTATTCAGGAGTGCAATGAGAAACTGGATGAGCTGAAGGATGAAGAACTGGATATTCCAAGAGATCTGGATCAGGCAAATTACCAGCTGATGCTGAGGACTATGGAAGCCTGTTATGAACGTCTTGATCAAAATATGGCAGAAATAAAGAAACAGGAAGAATGGATCAGTAAGATCCGTGTGGAACTGAAAAAGGTTGTCATTCGAAAACAGGAAAAAGAAATAGATACCTATGAATTATATTCTTATATGCATGATATTTTTGGTCCGGACGTAATCGATATTTTTGATATGCATTACCATCCGGAGAAGTTTGCACCAAAAGCCAAACAGAGCGAAGATGCGTCAAAACAGTAGGTTTGGCGCATTTTTTACGAGGTGATTTTCGATGAATTATGTGCTTACAGCAAAAGAAATGAAAAATGCGGATATGGATACCATTCAGTATTACAGTGTTCCTCAGCTTGTTCTCATGGAAAGGGCAGCTTTGGAGTGCAAACGGGAAATACTGCACAAATGGGCCGGTATTTTAACCCCCGGATGCTCTGTATTGGTGGCTCTGGGCACCGGGAATAATGGAGGCGATGGTGCTGCCCTTGCCAGAATGCTTTATCTGGATGGCTATCGGGTAGATATCTGGGCAGATCCGGCAAAAGAACGATATTCAGATGCCTTGAAACAGCAGCTGGAAATCTGTCATAAGTATGGATTGACAGTGAAGAATCCGGGGCAGGATCAGAAAAGCTTTTCGGATTGTTTTCCGGATGCATACGATCTGGTAATAGATGCAATGTTTGGCATCGGATTATCCAGAGATATTACCGGATATTATGAGGAAAAGATGGCATTCTTGAATCAGCTGGGTGGCATTAAGGTGGCAATGGATATTCCTTCCGGCATTCACACAGATCATGGAAGTGTTATGGGATGTGCATTCCGGGCAGATATGACAGTGACCTTTGCTGCCATTAAGGCAGGTATGCTTTTACAGCCTGGAAAAACATACTGTGGTGAAACCGTAATATGCGATATTGGTATATCCATGAAGCATCTTCGCTTCGGCTTGCCGGAAGGGGTTACTTTTGACAGGGATGATCCCATATCCGGTCTTTATCCCGTAAGAAAACAGAACAGCCACAAAGGGACCTTCGGAAAAGCATTGCTGATCGCGGGGGATGATGGCACACCGGGGGCTGCTATGTTAGCGGCAGAAAGTCTTTTAAGAAGTGGGATTGGTATGGTCCGTCTACTGGCCCCGGGAAGCATACGGGATTTGGTTTTATCGGTACTTCCGGAAATTATGTTCAGTGACCGGAATGAGAATATGGATTTCGGCAGCCTTCTTTCCTGGTGTGATGGTGTCATTATCGGTCCGGGACTTGGAAAAGGGGAGAGACAAAAACAGATTCTTCATGAACTGGCCGATTTATTATTATCCAAAAATCCGGACAAAAAACTGCCGATCGTGCTGGATGCAGATGCCCTTAATCTTTTATCGGAAGAGGAAAACATAAGAGAAAAATATAGTTCGCTTGCACAGAATGGAATTCCTGTTATTGTAACACCTCATCTGGAAGAAATGAGACGGATCAGTGGATTTTCCAGGAAATCCCTTCAGCTGACCAGAATGGAGTGTATCAGGGATTTCTGCAGAAAAACAGGATTCATTTTAATTTGTAAGGACTCTGCGACAGTGGTTGCCTGCTATGACAAAGAAAGATTTGTTTATTATATCAATCAGTCCGGCAACAGCGGAATGGCGGCTGCCGGTTCCGGTGATGTACTTTCCGGTATTGTTGGCACATCTGTTATCCAGTTACTTTTGGATAACCATGACCTGACAGATATGGAATTATCCAACCTGCTGCAGGACTATCCGGTGGCTTTCGTCAGTGCGGTAAGAGCAGTGTATCTCCATGGAAAAGCCGGAGATATAGCGGCCCTTAAATATGGAGAAACATCCATGACATCAAAAGATATCATAGATGGTATGATAAATATTATGAAAGAACTATAATATCTTAGGAGGAGAAGATGATGAAAGAGGAACGCAATGAGGAACAAACAGAGGAACTGATAGGAAATCATAAGAGAGTGTGTGCCACGGTGGATCTGGATGCTGTTTTATTTAATATGAAACAGATGCATCAAAACATAAAAAACGGTGCAAAGATGATGGGAGTAATTAAAACCAATGGCTATGGTCATGGTGCTACCCCTATTGCGAAAGAACTGGAAACGTTGGACTATGTATTCGGTTATGCTACCGCAACTGTGGAAGAGGCGTTAAAGCTCCGTGAAGACGGAATACAAAAGCCCATTTTGATCCTGGGATACACCTTTCCATACTGCTATGAAAATCTTGTAACAGAAGAGATCAGACCTGCTGTTTTTCGGCTTGATATGGCAAAAGAATTATCTGAAAAAGCAGTGTCTCTTGGGAAAACGCTGAAGATTCATATCAAAGTGGATACAGGGATGACCAGAGTGGGAATCTATCCCGATGAGAAGGGCCTTTCTTTTGTAAAAGAAGTCAGTATGCTGCCTGGTCTGGAAATAGAAGGAATGTTTACCCACTTTGCCAGAGCAGATGAAACCGATAAAACATACGCCTTTGTGCAGTTCCGGAAATTTAAAAAATTTACAGACCGGGTAAAAGCAGAACTGGGCATTTCTATACCGATCTGTCATTGTGCTAACAGTGCATCTATCGTAGAACTGCCGGAAACTCATATGGATATGGTACGTGCCGGTATTACTTTATATGGGTTATGGCCATCGGAGGAAGTGAGCAAAGAAATTATTTCTCTAAAACCTGTGCTTTCTCTTTACAGCCATATTGCTTTTCTTAAGGATGTTCCAAAGGGTGTGGCGATCAGTTACGGCGGAACTTATGTCACACCGGATCAACGCAGGATTGCAACGATCCCGGTAGGGTATGGAGATGGGTATCCTCGCGGTCTATCCGGAAAAGGCTATGTTTTGATTAGAGGAGAAAAAGCCCCTATTTGTGGGCGTGTCTGTATGGATCAGTTTATGGTGGATGTAACCGATATTTCTGATGTACAGGAAGGAGATCTGGTTACTCTGATTGGAAAAGATGGTTCGGAATCCATAACCATGGAAGAGCTTGGAGGTATTTCCGGCCGGTTCAATTATGAACTTGCCTGTGACCTGGGACAGAGAATTCCTCGTGTTTATATAAAAAATAATAAGATTTGTGAATGAAAGCCTGCTACCTGTCAATACTATTCCTAAAAGTAGGAAAAGAGGTATTTTAAGTGAGACGGGGAGACATTTATTATGCTGATTTAAGACCTGTTATAGGATCTGAGCAAGGAGGAATCAGACCGGTACTGATCATACAGAATGATACCGGAAACAAACATAGTCCGACAGTGATATGTGCAGCGATTACATCGAGACAGAATAAAGCAAAACTGCCCACACATATCGAACTGAGGGCTGCGCAGTATAATATCGAAAAAAATTCAGTGATTCTTTTAGAACAGCTTCGTACCATCGATAAGAAGAGATTAAAGGATAGAGTCTGTCACCTGGATGACCGGATGATGGACCAGGTGAATCATGCATTGGCAATTAGCCTTGAACTGTCATCTTGACCGGTTCAGGGCTATTTTCTTGACGATAGAAGTATTAAATGGTATAGTCTAATTTGATATTTTATGCATGAGGAGATGAGAAAATGTCGGATGATAGTTCGGATGCAGCAGAAAACAAAAACATCCTGAAATCCGCAAAAAAGTGGTTTGATAAGGTCAGAAGAAAAAATCCTGCTGAGGAATTTGAAGAAGATATCATGACCATGATCAATGAAGGTCACGAAAACGGAACCATAGAAGATGATGAAGCGGAAATGATTACTAATATTTTTGCTTTAAATGATAAGGAAGCGGTTGATATTATGATTCATCGGTCCCAGATTGTGGGAATCGACGCTTCTACCACGTTGGGTGATGCACTGGATTTCATGCTGGATGAAAATAATAGCAGATTTCCGGTCTATGAAGAAAACATTGATCATATTTTAGGCATCTTACATTTAAAAGATGCGTTTCGAATGAACAGGATTCCTGAAAACAGAACAAAAGCGATCAAAAATATACCGGATCTTGTACGGGATGCATTCTTTTGTACAGAGACCAAGAAAATAGATCTTTTGTTTAAAGAGATGCAGACCAGAAAAGCACAAATGGCCATCGTGATCGATGAGTATGGCCAGACTGCCGGGCTGATCGCCATGGAAGATATTCTGGAAGAAATCGTTGGAAATATTCTGGATGAATATGATGAGGAAGATACACACATCGAAGAAACCAGTGAAAATCATTATATCATTGATGGAATGACCCTGTTGGAGGATCTGGAGGAAAAGTTTGGTATTGACTTCAGGGAAGAGGAATTTGAAACCATAAATGGTTTTTTGATTTCCAAATTGGATAAAATACCGGATGAGAATGACGAACTGTCTGTTTTGGTGGATGGCTATTGTTTTCAGATTCATAAAGTGGAAAACCACAGAATTAAAGAAGTACTTGTGTATAAGACACAGCCCAATGAAAATGGCAAAGAGATAATACAAGAGAATTAAAGGAGAATAAGCATGTCAGGACATTCAAAATTTGCAAACATTAAACACAAAAAGGAAAAAAATGATGCTGCAAAAGGCAAAATTTTTACGATTATCGGACGTGAAATTGCAGTCGCTGTAAAAGAAGGCGGCCCGGATCCATCCAATAATTTCAAGCTTGCACAGGTTATTGCAAAAGCAAAATCCAATAACATGCCAAATGATACCATTGAAAGAGGTATTAAAAAGGCTGCCGGTGAGGACGGAAGTGTAAATTATGAATATATTACATATGAAGGATATGGTCCTAACGGTATTGCGATCATTGTAAATACTTTGACAGATAATAAGAACAGAACCGCTGCAAATGTCAGAAGTGCATTTACAAAAGGCCAGGGCAATGTAGGAACACCGGGATGTGTTTCTTATATGTTCGATAAAAAAGGCCAGATAATCATTGACAAAGAAGAATGCGATATGGATGCAGATGAGCTTATGATGATTGCATTAGATGGCGGAGCAGAAGACTTCAATGAAGAAGAGGATAGTTTTGAAATCTTAACCGATCCGGATGAATTGGAAACTGTCAGAAAAGCACTGGAAGATGCCGGTGTGGCATATATTTCTGCTGATGTAAACATGATTCCGCAGAACTATGTGGAATTGACTGATGAAAATGCAATCAAATGTCTTCAGAGAACATTGGATCTTTTGGATGAAGATGATGATGTTCAGGCAGTATATCACAACTGGGATGAATAAAAACAGGATCAGGAAGGAAATCTGGGATGGAAACAATCTTAATTAAATGTCCTCACTGTAAGGAACAGATGCAGGCACCAAAAGAAAGAGAATCTGTTATCTGTATGTTCTGTGGAGAAACAATCCTTCTGGATGAAAACAGGATAAAGACAGAAGATACTTGTGATATGGGGAAATGCTACGAACATTTGAACAATGTACTTTGTGGCGTGGAACAGGCATGCGAAGGATATAGAGCTAAAGTACGTGAATTTAAAAGAGATACTTACTATTCTTTATTTGAAAATTATAAAGCAGAAAATTATGGCTTCTTTATATCCATTAAAAATTGTCTGGCAAATGCTTCCGATGATATTCTGGAAGGAGTTTATCATCAGATAGCAAATGCATTTATCAAAAATACGGAAACAGAACTGGACTGCGTAAAAAAGAAAAATGATAAATTCTCGGTTCAGATGGATCGAAATATGTTTATGGTGACATTTGTACTGCCGGCCATAAAAGAAATCGGAAACAAGAAAGCAGATGCACTTGCGGATGCGATCTGTTCTGAGTGGCACAGCTCTTTTAAAGACAGTAATATTCAGGCTTCCAGTTATCAGTCTATTTCAGATGGATTTAAAAGAAAGCTTTGCTATGTGACCACTGCAGTATGTCAGAATCTGAATATGGGTGATGATTGTGAAGAACTCAGATTAATAAAGGATTTCAGGGATCATTATCTTGCACTTACGGAGAATGGACGTAGTCTGATTGACGAGTATTATGATATTGCACCAACTATTGTAAAACGTATTTCAAGAGAGGACGATCCGGAAGCAAAATATATCTGGTTATATCAGAATTATATTAAACCATGTGTTGAATTCATTAAATGTGGAGCACAGGAAAACTGTAAAACCACATACTGTGAAATGGTGGAAGCATTAAGAGAAGAATATATGCGTGATGAACATAAATAGCCGCATGGAGGATTAGTACATGGATAGATTAGCATTAGTAGTACCTTGCTATAATGAAGAGGCAGTTATTCAGATTTCTTCGGAAGCTTTGCGTGGTGTACTGTCAGACCTGATTCAGAAAAACAAAATTGCCGAAGATAGTTTTGTTCTGTTTGTAGATGATGGAAGTAAAGATAAAACCTGGGAATTGATCGAGCAGGAGCATAAGCAGTATGACAGCGTAAAAGGACTGAAGTTAGCCGGAAATGTGGGTCATCAGTTTGCACTTACCGCAGGTCTGATCGTGGCAAAAGATATCAGTGATGTAACCGTATCGATTGATGCGGATTTACAGGACGATGTAAACGTGATCGAAGAAATGATCGATAAATTCCATGATGGAAATGATATTGTTTATGGTGTTCGTAATGACAGATCATCGGATTCTTTCTTCAAACGTTTTACAGCCCAGAGTTTTTATAAATTAATGGCAGCCATGGGAGTGAAAACCGTTTATAACCATGCGGATTTTCGTCTGATGTCCAAAAGAGCTGTGGAGCAGTTCTCAAAATACGAAGAGACCAATCTTTTCCTTCGTGGAATGATGCCACTGATAGGATATAAAACAGATAATGTTTATTATGAAAGAAAAGAACGTGTGGCGGGGGAATCAAAATACCCTTTGAAAAAGATGCTTGCCCTTGCTTTTAATGGGATCAGTTCCTTTAGTGTAAAACCGATCAGTCTTATTATGACAGTTGGTTTGGGTATTATTTTCTTATGCCTTTTAGCTGCCTGCTATGCACTGATCAGTTATTGCACCGGTCATGTAGTAGAAGGGTGGACATCCCTTATTTTGTCCATCTGGTTCCTTGGCGGTGTTCAGCTGGTAAGTGTTGGACTGATTGGACAATATATTGGAAAGATTTACATCGAGGTAAAACACAGACCTCGTTATAATGTGGAAACTTTCCTGAATGAATAAAAGGGAAAACGAATGATCGTCGGTAAACAGCCGACTGGGAGAACCATGAATCCAAAAAAGAGTATTTTCAGCTATTTGATATTTTTTATATATACCATATTCTGCTGCATGGCAATTGTATTGTGTCTGCTGGCCAGCCCTTTCGCGAAGCTGGTTGGTGGCAATGTGGAAAAAGCTTTGCTTATCTGCGGACTTTTTCTGGTACTTGTATCGTTTTATGGCATTCTGCGTATTCTGGCAGAAAAAACATATGAAAATATTCATAATCCTGCCGGATTGCTTCGTATTTTTTCGCTGGTTCTGCCGGTTCTTATTTTGCTGGCGGTTGTGGTCAGGTTTACCTTGTATATGATGAATCATATCCCCATTGTTTTGCCTGACGAAACATTTTATGAAGCGGCATATGTGAAGCCGGATCAGATGTCTATGCCATTTTCAGCTCATGGGGCATCCTATTTATACATCCGGTTATTACATGGTGTTTTCTTCCTGTTTGGGAATAATCCCTTTGCTGGAATTGTTCTTCAGATTGTATTTTTCTTTGCCGCGCTGATGTTTCTGTATTTTGCAGTTTATCAGTTGTCGGGGGCAATTGCAGCTTCTGTATGCCTTGGATTTTTTGGACTTATGCCATCTACTCTGGGATATGTTTTTTCTTTGACACCGGAACTGTTTTATTTTGTATTTTTTGCGTCTGGACTTTATTTCATCAGTCTGGTATTTCAGGGAATCCGGAAGAAAAAATACCATAATCTGACACACCATATTCCACTTATCTTTTTAGGGATTTATCTGGCTTTTCTGGTATATCTTGACTGGTTCAGCCTTACTTTGTTTTTCTTCCTGTTCGGGACATTTTTCCTGGATGAAATGAAAAAGAACAGAAAGAAATACCTACTGATTTACCTGTTTACATCGGTGGGATTTTTAGACGGTATACTGATGGTACTTGCTTTTCTTTTCCTGAGTGGAACCGTAGGTATTACAGATTATTTTAATCGGTTATTTCAGGTATATTCGGTCAGAGAGCAATTTGCTTTCTTCGTTACGATGCCGGAGGCGGATATTTATTTAAGCCTTGTGATTCTGGCGTTTGCTTTCTGGTGTTCCATGTCTTTTCTTTTCCAGAAAAGAAATTATTGTGGAGCCTATATGTTATGTGTGATATCTTTAGGCGTGGTAAAGGTATGCATGAAACCCTATATGGACATGCAGCTGATGAACAGTGTTTTGTGGTATTTGGCTGCCGGTCTTGGAATCAGTGGAATATTCCGGATGGAAGGCATGGTAAAAGTAAAAGAAACGGAAGAAGAAATCTTGCCAGATAAAGATTCTGATCTGGTTTTTGTTTATGAACCGGAACCTGCAAAAATGCCGGAAGCAGCGCAGATACCTGCACAGCCTATAGCGGGACAGCCATTGCAGAATCAGCCATTACCGGGCCAACCTTTGCACAATCCGCTGCCTGTACCGAAAAAACATCAGAAAAAAAATCTGGATTTCCAGAAAGATATCGAAGAAAAAGATTTGCATTTTGATATTGAAGTAAAAGAGGAAGATGATTTTGATCATTAGATTTTTCTGTTTTATCAGATGCATAGGTTGTAAAAAAATACACATTCTAAAGAGAGTCTTAGGACTCTCTTTTTTTAAATAGCAAACTTATTCCGGAGGAAAAAAGGATGGGAAAATCAAATCATAAAGGGTCAAATAACAAGGATTCCAGGCCCAGGGATGACAAACGAAAAGATATGAATCAGAAAGAAATCAATGAAGATAAAAGAGAAGAGATCAAGGAATCAGGTCAGGCAGTACTGGATCAGAATGGGGGACAATATAAGATTCAATTGATTACGATTATTGGTGAAATTGAAGGACATGATGTATTGGGGAGTAATGTGAAAACCACAAAATATGAGCATATACTGCCAAAGATTGCCGCCATACATGACGACCAAAGTATCGATGGAGTGCTTGTGCTTCTTCATACCATGGGAGGTGACGTAGAAGCCGGTCTGGCCATAGCGGAAATGCTTGCATCGGTTGGAAAACCAACGGTTTCTCTTGTTCTGGGAGGATCCCACTCCATTGGAATCCCCATAGCTGTCAGCACAGATTATTCTTTTATTGTTCCAACCGGCACCATGGTTGTGCATCCGGTCAGAATGAGTGGAACCGTAATCGGTGCACCTCAAACCTATGACTATTTCAGACAGATGCAAAACAGAATCAGTACCTTTGTGGCAAATCATTCCAAT
>CAMFGH010000033.1 GCA_945949875.1 uncultured bacterium | reverse complement strand
ATTTTCTTAACATCCAGTTTTGTCCATTTTGTATTTTCACACTCATCACAAAACATCTTTTCGCCTCGTTGTTTCGGACATAACCTATCATTCCAACGATTATCGCATTGTGGAAAATAACCTCCGTTTTTACCTCGCTTGGCAAAAACATCCTCTCGCCCCCAAAACATAGAAAAGAAATGTGTTGCCATCTCCTCTGTTATAAATGGTGGATTGACAATACGTTCTCCCTGGTCAGGGTCATACTCTTCCACATTATCTATAGTCTCTTCAAATGGATTGACTTCATCATATGGAATATTTTCTTTTTTCAGTTTTTCTTTTAGCAATCTGTTCTCATATTCGAGAAGTCTGACAAGCTTCCTCAAAGACTCTGCATCATATGCTTCTATATTCATAAATATCACCTGCAATTCATATATGTGCATGCGCACCGTTTACCTATGTAAAAGAAAGTCAACACTTTTTCTTAATTCATCACTAAAACCTTCCAAATCAGCAGTTGTAATCACACCACTATTAATCAGTGCCACAATATCGAAAATCATATTCCCTTTGCTTAATTCAAGCATTACTCCTGGATGTTTTTTATCCTTTTTTATTCGTTCTTCCAGCTTCCAGAATTTATCTGAAGCATTTTCATCTCCACTTAACAAATCTATATATTCTTTGGTCAAACGCCCCATATATGCTTCTTGCCAATCACCAATACAAGTTCTGAATAATTTCCAATCGTTTTTTGAAACTTCCATGTAAACACCCTCCAATCCTATGCGTTACTTCTCACTTTTTCATTGTCCCAACAAAATTATGCATCTGTTCCAACATTGTTTCAACGCTAATATTTAAGATAAACCTCGGTAAAAGTATAATTTCTACCGAGGTTTACCCAATTGCTCCAATTTATCAAATTTTAGCCACAAACTCCAAAAGACCATTCGTCACAACACTAATTTCTTCATCAAGCCATCTCTTGTCCAATGTGTCAAGTCTTCCAATGTACCCCTTGTCACTAAAAGTTATTTTTAATCTTCTGACAATATCATTCCCAGTATTTTCCTTTATCGTTGTGTCATTGAATATATATGTATCCAAAGCTACCATCAATTTTTCTCTATTAACAGAATCCTTCAAGTAATACATATCATATACATCCTTATACCTTGTTGAAAATGGCCCAAATTTAAGAAGCGAACGCAATTTCTCTGCTAACATCTGCTCATCAGAATTAATCAACAAGCTTGCTCCTTCATCATCGTACGCAATATCGAAACAATATTCTTCCTGCTCCAATTCAAATCGATTATGTACACCTAAATCAATCTTACTTCTGACTTGATTCCCCTCTTTATCTTCAATCAAAATGAATACCTGCTTTCCGCTATAATCCTGTTGTTTCAACTCTTCAATCTTACCCAACCTGCTAATCTTGATTCCATCAAGACAATTCAGCTTGCTTATAAACGCATCTATCGATTCATCTGCCAAGGAATACTTAATAAAATCAATGTCCAAGTCCTGCGTAGCTCTTCTAACATTATTGGTCTTGCTGCACATAACCACACCACCCTTAATTGTTACATTTCTACTCAACGGTCCTATCGATAATGCTTTTAACACAATATCCTGACATACTTTCGCAGACGCCTTATCTCCGTGATAACCATTTTCATTTGCTTCTTCAATAAGCTTCTGTATATTCATCATCATAAAACCTCCAATCTAAGTGTCTCCATTACCATGTTTGACTTTGGTAATTCATACGCATATTCTGCAACTAAAGTCATATCCAGTTCATGAACAATTCTTCTATAACTCGCAATTATTTCTTTATAAAAATCAAAAGAAAATTTTCTTTTATTCCGTATCAGTTCCACAAGAAGACGCTCTTTATCATAAATTACAATATCCACACCATCATAATTCATCGTAGTTTTGCCCATATCAAAGGCTTTGCTATTTTCATAAAATTGCTTCACCCTTTCATCACTGATTTTTCTTGTATTCTTCGGTGTGGCAACATAATAAAAATTCGGTATGGTATCCGTCAATCCATAGTAATAAAAGGCACTATTCAGAGTTATAATTGCATTGGGATATTTCTTAGAAATAATCTCCAGCTCCGGTACATATCTCTTATCCGAATAGATGCCTTTTTCTTTTACATACAGTTTCCCTTCTTGAACACATTTTTTAATTTTATAATCCGTTCCATATTTTTCCAAACACTCCTGATATGATAGTAACATTTTCCTTCACCCTCTTTAAAGCAATTGTAAGTATTATTATTTATTTTACCTACATTTACTTAAATTATATCATGTAAATCATGATAGTCAAGAATTTTTAAAGGGAATGTAGGTGTTTTTTTATTTTTTACCTACATTCCCTTTAATATCATTTCTCATATTCACTCTATATTTATCCTTCATATGTTTTTAAGTATTTTCCATTCTATGTATACTTGATACTCAAAGCTTCCAACACCGCATCTATAACATCGATTTTAAACTCTTTCCTTGAAACATCCATAGATTTAAGCAGCTTCTTATTCTTCCTCAATGACTTCCATAACAATTTTTTGTCTCTGTCATTCATTTCTATTTTGTACAAAAAATTTGCTAGTGAAATAATCATATCCTTATTTTCCTTGCATAGTTCAACTTCAGCTTTTCTCGTGCTGCTATTAATAAAATCATCATAGTCGGTTTCTGTATACTTAGGCTGTATTCCTTTAATCGGATTTATTAACAACTGTGTTGATGAAGACATCAAATTCACATACGAACCCAATTCGTACTGTTGCGCTTCGCTCATCTTATTATAATCAAGACCGAATGTCTTAATTTTTTCAATAGCATTCTTTAGCTTATCGCTCTCATCAATAATTCTAACTATACGCTCATTCAATTCAACAATTGCTAAATCGTATGATTTAACATCTCTTTCACTAATTATTATGAATACATCTTCTATGTGTTTCTGGTCACTTTTTGTTTTCCAAAAGAAAATACCACTTGTCAATAAAGCTACACCTGCAATTGCCCATCCAACCGGTCCTGCTAATGCAAGAAAAGCATTGCCGGCAGCCATTCCGCCACCTCCGGCAGCAAGAGCTCCACCACCTAACCAAGCCAATGCAGCATTCGTTGCTGCTGCACCACTCAACGTAGATATAGCAGTTCCTGTTGAAGCCACACCAAAAGTTGTAGCAACACCCATAGCTACAGTAGGCCCCATTGTTACAACTGCTATACCAACTCCTGCTCCAGCTACACCTGCTCCAGCATTTTTCATTGATGCTTCTTTATAATCCTTTTCAATTTTCTCAGCTTGTTGCTTCCAATTTAGCCGAATCTGTTTAAGTTCTTCATACTTTAATTTCTTTTCACTAGGCACATTTCTGATTCTTTCAAAAACCCCTTGAATATCCGTCAACGCTATATACAATTCGCTTGTATGTACACCCAAAACCTCTATTTTTTCATTTGTCTTATTAATCGCAGCGTGTGCTTCGTCTTGCGCCAGTTGAAGCTTTGATTTCTTCTTACCCATCAAACATTACCTCCTCTGAAGTAAGCATCGATATCTGACTTATTCCTTAGTATATCTTCCTTAGGAACATTTCTTTTTTCTGCCAACAGTACAGTTTTTTCAAATGCCTGCCTATACATACCACTCTTTTTCAAATCATCTACAAAAGTTAAAAACAAAGCATCATCATAAATTTCAGACAAATATTTTAATCCTGATATATAATCCTCTACTATAACTTTTTCCCTTCTTAAGAAATAAATCTCTTCTCCGGCCGTTTTCTTCTTTATTTCTCTATTTATCTCTCCGTATAATGAAATAGCAAATCTTCCAACTCCTACAATGTTTAATCTCATGCAAAACTCCGTAACATTAAACGTTCCGGCACCAGTAGCAAAACCACGTATTACTGCATCACCTGAATCTATCAAACAAAATGTTCCGTGCGCTACTGTTAGCATTCTCTTTACTGTCGCATTTGAGAATGGCTCACATGATTTCCATAAGGGTCTAAAAGACCTCTCTTCCCTCTTCACATTTGCAAAGTATCTAACTAAGCGCCTTATTGAATAGATTAAGCGCACTATCATTTCATTGATAAATACCGGTATTGCCTGTGCTACCTGAAATCTTGCATCATAGCCTTCTTTATATATTTGAACTGCAAGCTCATTGATGGATTTATCAAATTCTGAAACTGGAATATTCAGTTTTCTTTTTATTGCAATAATATCATTCGTCCAGCTCCATAGCGGAGAAGGAATACCCATACCTCGTCCTTTGCTGCTTGATGAACCAGACATATCCGAAATAAGATGTTCAAACCAATTAACAAATGCACAAAATAGCTTACTTGGTACATCATTTCCTCTTAATTCAAAGCTACCATCCGCTTCTTCTAAGGCTATTAATTCACCTCCAGAAATAAAATGTGATGTGTTGCTAAACTGGTCCAAGATGGAAAAAAACAATCCTAACAATGTCGGATTATGTCCTAATGACTTGAAATGATGATTCCTAGGATTCAGATTAAATATCATACTTGCCGCATCACCTGCACCTCTTTGGTCATATGGGATTTTAAACTTCTTTTCAAGATGCTTTATTGCTGATGATAAAGTACTCCCATCCTTATCGTTCCAGCCACAAAGTTTTGCAAAATCCTTTGTACGTTCTTCAAACCATCTGTCCGTAATATCTCCAGCCGGTGATTCTCCCGGCCTCCCCACCATGAATATATCAATTATGCTGCAAATTGCCCCGCTGGTAGCTGCTAATATGTAATCTAACTTATCGCATTCCGGTGTTAACTTTTTTACAGTTTCAACGTTTTCTATAAGTATTTCTTCTATTTCACGCAATTCACTCTCTGCTTCCATCAACGCATTAGTTACAGTCGAAGCAAACTCAAAACCATCCTCTTTTACACATAAATCAAGAATAACGGAACGATTATCACTAATGTCGTATTCGATTTTTCCCATAATACCCTCCGTTTTTACCGTCCGACATTCATATTGCATAAAACAATACAACAATCTGTATTATCATAATCAATGGAATTCCTACAGTAAAAGAATCTTCATAAATCCCCTTGATTCCCATTATACTCAAGTTGTGTCCAATAAAAATCTCTCAGACGTCCAATTCTTGAACTCAATTTGCCAGTCTCTCACATTTTCTGTTCTAATTCAATGCATTCCACACATCCACATAATCCTGCAATCCGCCCGGACGCATTGCAAAACTCACATAACTTGCTGGCTCTTTCCTTGCAAGTCTGGCAAGAATCCCTGCATTCTCCGGCTTTTATTTGGATAAAAGCACCACCGTCTCCACATGCGCCCTGGTATGCGGGAACATATCCACCGGCACCGCCTTTTCCATGCGGTATCCCTTTTTCACCAGATACTGCAGATCTCTTGCCAAAGTTTCCGGTCCGCAGCTGATGTAAACCACCTTTTGGGGTGACAGCTTCACCAGGGAACTTAAAAATGCCTCATCACTTCCGCTGCGGGGTGGGTCCATAAACACCACATCAATGGGTACCCTTTGCTCTGCCAGTTCCACCATAAACTGCCCGGCATCTTTTTCGTAGAAGCTGATGTTTTTCACTTTATTAAATCTTGCGTTGTTTACTGCATCCCGGACTGCGTCCTTGTTCAGTTCCACACCGATGACTTCTTTTGCCTTGTCCGCAGCTATGATTCCGATGGTCCCGATGCCGCAGTAGGCATCCAGTACCACTTCCTTGCCGGACAGTCCTGCAAAATCAATGGCTGTCTTGTACAGGATTTCTGTCTGAACCGGATTTACCTGATAAAAGGACTTTGGCGAAAGCTTAAAAGATTTTCCGCACAAACTGTCTGTAATATAACCCTTTCCATAAATAACCTGCTGCTTATCCCCCAGCACCATACTGGTTTTCCTGTCATTGACATTCACGATCACGGTGGTAATCTCCGGATGCTCTTCCCGAAGTGCTTTCACAAAATTATTTTTGGAGGGCATAATCGGAGAAGACAGTACCAGAACCACCATGATTTTCCCACTCTGCCTGCCGGTTCGGATCAGCACATGGCGGAAAAGTCCATATCCGGTATCCTCGTTGTAGGTTTTGATTTTAAAAGACTTCAGCAGTCTCTTTATGGTACCAATGATAGCATCCGCCTTCTCATCATCTAAAAAGCAGGCATCTACATCCACCACATAATGGGTATTTTCCTTGTATACACCTGCCACAATGTTTTTCTTTTTATCGATGCCAAAAACCGCATGGACCTTGTTCCTGTAATGGTCCGGATTTTTCATTCCGATGATGGGCTGCACTTTCCCAAAAGGCGCCAGCAGTTTTTCCATGTATTTCTGTTTTTCTTTCAGCTGCTCTTTGTAAGGCCTGCTGACATTCTGGCAGCCTCCGCACTCCTTCTCATAAGGGCAACGCATAGGACCTTCCGCTTTCCTTTTACCAGCCTGAATCCCTGTGCTTTTACCGGCCTGCTTCCCACTGTGCTTTTCATTGTTTACACTTGCATTCATAATCTATCCTCTAATAATGAAGTTATTTTTGCAGCCACCAGATCCAGTGCCACGTCATTCATGCCACTGTTGATCACAATATCCGCATACACCTTGGTTGGCTCGATATAAAGATAGTGCATGGGTTTTACTGTGGTCAGATACTGATCAATGATATTATCCAGTTCTCTTCCACGTTCCTTTACATCACGGAGCACACGACGCAGGATTCTTTCATCTGCATCCGCATCCACAAATACTTTGATATCCAAAAGTTCCCGGATTCTCTCATCCGCAAACACCAGAATCCCTTCCAGAATGATGATATTGCTGGGCTCTACCGTCACAAATTCCTTGGAACGATTGTGCTGGGTATAATCATATACCGGACACTGTATGCTGTTACCGTTCTTCAATTCCTTCAAATGTTCTAACAGGAGCTCTGTTTCAAAAGCGTCCGGATGATCATAGTTGATCTTCTTTCTTTCCTCGAAGGGAATATCATCATGGGCACGATAATAATTATCATGATACAGAACCGTCACATGATCTCCAAATTTTTTCTTTAATCGATTGGTAAAAGTAGACTTACCCGATCCGGTACCACCTGTGATTCCTATGATGATCGGAAATCTGCTGTCCTTTTTAAGTTCCATATCCTTCTCTCCTTCGTGAACATGTTTTTTGCTTATCCTTTACCCGGATGTTACAAAAACATTTTTTTCATTCTATCATTATTCGAAAAAAATCGCTACTATCACGCTGTGATAATATGCTAAATGTGCTAAATATGGTAAAATCAGTATGAAAATATTTTTTCATCCAAAAATGGAGATGCGTATGAATGTAACAAAACAGACCCTCACAACGCTATGTTACGTGGAAAAAGAAGGCAAATACCTGATGCTCCACAGAACCAAAAAGGAGCATGATATCAATAAAGATAAATACATCGGAATCGGCGGTCATATTGAACATGGTGAAACTCCAACGGAGTGTATCAAAAGAGAGGCCCTGGAAGAAACCGGGCTTATTCTGAAAAATCCCAGATTAAGAGGACTCATCACCTTTGTCATCGATGACACAGACGAGTATTCCTTTCTTTATACCTGCACAGACTTTGAGGGAACTCTTTCGGAATGCCGTGAAGGGGATTTGGAATGGATCGAAAAAGAGCGTATTTTTGACCTACCACTGTGGGAAGGTGACAAGGTCTTTTTTAAGCTGCTGGATGAGGAAGAAGCTTTCTTCTCTCTAAAGCTTGTCTATGAAAATGATGTACTGATCCGCACAGAAAGAGACTGAAGAAAGAGACTGAAGAAAGAGACTGAAGAAAGCCACACGAAAGGAGACGGAAGATAGTTACACGAAAAGAGACGGAAGAAACCCTTGACAAAAAAATGGATTCTATTTATAGTATAGAAGTGCTTTTCCATTCATGCACATCGGGGTGTGGCTCAGTTTGGCTAGAGCGCTACCTTAGGGAGGTAGAGGCCGCGTGTTCGAATCACGTCACTCCGATTAAAAAAACCGTGGAAACTATTGAAAAATCAATGGTTTTCACGGTTTTTTATTATACTTTTTTATCCCAGTGCTGCAAAGCCCTTTTCCAGATCAGCAATGATATCATCTATGTGTTCTGTACCAATCGAAAGGCGAATGGTGTTCTGGTAAATGCCCTGATCTTTCAGTTCCTCATCTGTCAACTGAGAATGTGTCGTTGTAGCAGGATGGATCACCAGACTCTTTACATCTGCCACATTGGCAAGCAGTGAGAAAATCTCCAGATTATCAATAAATTTATGAGCTTCTTCCTGACCGCCTTTGATATTAAAGGTAAAGATAGAAGCACCACCGTTCGGGAAATATTTCTCATACAGTGCATGATCCGGATGATCCGGAAGGGATGGATGATTTACCTTTTCTACCAATGGGTGATTGCTCAGGAATTCTACTACTTTCTTTGTATTTTCTGCATGTCTGTCCAGACGGAGTGATAAAGTTTCTGTACCCTGTAACAGAAGGAATGCATTGAACGGAGAAATGGTAGCTCCTGTATCACGAAGCAGAATAGCCCGGATATAAGTAACAAAAGCAGCCGGTCCTACTGCATCTGCAAAGGATACTCCATGATAACTTGGATTTGGATCTGCGATAGCCGGATATTTTCCGCTTGCTTTCCAGTCAAACTTACCGGAATCTACTATAACTCCACCAAGTGTGGTTCCATGTCCACCGATAAATTTTGTAGCGGAATGTACTACAATGTCTGCTCCATGCTCGATTGGTCTGATCAGATAAGGAGTTCCAAAGGTATTATCGATAACCAGTGGAAGTCCATGTTTATGTGCGATTTCAGCCACTGCATCGATATCCGGAATATCGCTGTTTGGATTACCCAGTGTCTCTAAATAGATAGCTCTGGTATCGTCCTGAATAGCAGCTTCCACCTCTGCCAGATTATGTACATCTACAAACGTGGTGGAAACGCCATAATGTCTAAGTGTATGCTCCAGTAAATTGTAGCTTCCACCGTAAATGGTCTTCTGGGATACAATGTGACCACCATCCTGTGCCAATGCTTCAATCACATATGTAATCGCTGCAGCTCCGGATGCTACTGCAAGTGCTGCCACACCACCCTCTAATGCTGCAATTCTTTTTTCAAAAACGTCCTGTGTGGAGTTGGTAAGTCTTCCATAAATATTACCTGCATCAGCCAGTCCAAAACGTGCTGCTGCGTGTGCGGAATTTTTAAATACATAAGAAGTTGTCTGGTAAATCGGTACTGCTCTGGAATCGGTTGCCGGATCCGGCTGTTCCTGTCCTACGTGTAACTGAAGTGTTTCAAATTTATATTGACTCATAATATAATCCTCTCTTTCCATCTGCTTTCATTTTTAATCATTTGTGATTTTATTTTTTAATCTCTATTCATCGCATGCAGCATGATAAGCCATACTGTCATGCCTTTTGCTCCTTTCCTTTAGAGTAATCCTTTCGATTAATTGCATCTTACCACTCATTTCCTAGTATGTCAATAGGTTTTATATATTTTATTTTATACTTCATAAATTTTATTTTTATGCTATACTCAGTGCTAAGAAAAACAAGCAAACCCATTCCAGGAAAGGAGTCGCCATGCCGGATCCCATTATCTTTCATATTGATGTAAATTCCGCTTTTTTATCCTGGGAATCCTGTTATCGGTTGCAACAGGATCCTGATGCAGTCGATCTGCGCGAGATTCCGGCTGTTGTGGGGGGAGATCAGGAAACCCGTCATGGTATTGTTCTGGCGAAATCCATGGCAGCCAAAAAGTACGGCATCAGCACTGCTGAGCCCCTTGTTTCTGCCTGCAAAAAATGCCCTAACCTGACCATTGTGAAACCGAATTTTAAAGTTTATGTAGAATATAGCAACCGTTTCATCGAAATCTTAAAGCGATATGCTCCTGTAGTAGAACAATTTTCCATTGATGAAGCCTTCTGCGATATGACCGGTACAGAGAATTTGTATGGAGACATGATTGCATTTGCTAATTTTATGAGAGAAACCATTTACAAAGAGCTCGGTTTTACAGTCAATATCGGTGTCTCTGAAAATAAACTGCTGGCCAAAATGGCTTCCGATTTTGAAAAGCCCAATAAAGTCCACTCTCTGTTTAAAAGTGAAATTCAGGAAAAGATGTGGCCCCTTCCGGTGGGTGAACTGTTCTCAGTGGGAAAAAGTAGCAGGGTCAAACTGCAGGCTTTGGGTATCCGTACCATAGGCGACCTAGCCAAAACGGATCCGGCTATTCTGAAAAGTCATTTTAAAAGCCATGGAGAAACCATCTGGAATTATGCCAACGGAAATGATATGGAACTGGTTACCGACCATCAGCAGCCGAATAAAGGCTATGGAAATTCCATCACAGTGCCAAATGATGTAACAGATGCGGAAACTGCAAAAATGATACTGCTCTCCCTGACCGAAACAGTAAGTGCAAGAATCCGGGCAGATAAAACCTATATTTCCGTTGTTTCTGTGCATCTGACGGATTATGAATTCCACCGCAGTTCCAGGCAGACTACCCTGCTTTCACCAACCAATATTACAGAAAATATTTACCGTAGTGTCTGCAGTCTATTTGATAGTCTTTGGGACGGGACTCCCATTAGGCTTCTGGGGGTGCAAACCAGTAAAGCCTCTGCCGAAGACTCCATTCAGTACAATTTATTTGATTACAAAAAGAATGAGAAATTAGAAAAATTAGATAGTGCAATTGACAAAATCCGCATGAAATACGGAGAAGATTCCATCCAAAGAGCCAGTTTCATCGGTGCAAAACAAAGGCATATGACTGGCGGCCTGAACAAAGAAAAACGTTCCACGCAGAAGAGATAACCGTCTGCATGGAACGTTTCTTTTTACACGATTCCGTCTGTATATGATTCCGTCTTTACACGATTCCGTCTGTGTATGATTCCATCCTTACACGATTTCGTCTGTGTACGATTCTGATTTTACTTTACTCCAGCGGCTCAGAATCCATCATCTCTTTCAAAATCTCAGCGGAGCTGTGGAGTGCACGGATTTCTTCCTCATTCAGATGAATGGGCACTTTTGTCTCGATACCATCTCTTCCCACCACGCAGGGCATAGACAATACCACATCGTCGATTCCGTATTCCCCGTGCATTCTGGTGGATACCGGCAGAATGGATTTGTCATTTCTAACGATTACTTCGCAGATAGAGCGGACTGCCATTGCTACACCATAATAGGTCGCATGCTTACGCTGAATGATATCATATGCGCTGTTTTTCACGTCCTGGGCGATTTCCCTGGTGGATTTATCATGCTGGAAATGTCCTCTCAGTTCACAGAACTCATTGAGAGGCACACCGGAAACGTTGGCACAGTTCCAGGCCACTACCTCACTGTCTCCGTGTTCCCCGATGATAAACGCATGAATGGCACTGCTGTTTACACCAAGATGCTGACTTAACCGGTATTTCAGTCTGGCGGTGTCCAGAACCGTTCCGGAACCGATGACCCGGTTTTCCGGAAGGCCGGAAAGCTTCTGTGCCACATTCGTCAATATATCTACCGGATTGGCGACCACCAGCAGAATTCCCTGAAAATCCCTGCTTGCGATTTCCGGAATGATTGTTTTAAAAATTCCCACATTTTTATGAATCAGATCCAGCCTGGTTTCATCCGGCTTCTGATTGGCACCGGCAGTGATGATTACGATTCCTGCATCCCTCACATCCTCATAGGAACCTGCATAGACTCTCATCTGCTTTGCAAAGGGAATCCCGTGGCTGATATCCATGGCTTCTCCTTCCGCTTTTGCCATATCCGCATCGATCATGGCAATCTCTGTAAAGAGTCCACTTTCCATCAAACTGAACACTGTTGCCGAACCGACAAATCCACAACCTATCATGACTACTTTGTTATAATTCACCATTATTCTTCCTTCTTTCCTGTTATTTTTACTTACCAGAACAATTTACTATTTTGCATATTATTTTATTCATTATTTTTGCCTACTATTTTTGCCTATTATATCACTTTTCTTATTCTTTGATTCAATTTTCTTGTGTTTATGACTGTTTATTTGCCGAAAGTTTTTTCGTTACTGCATACACTGAGAAAAATTCCCATATGAACATCTCATATGGGAATTTTTCTCTTCAAATGATGAATCCCTCTTAGGAATCCCTTTCTTCCATCACACTCTTGTATGCCGGTCGGATGATCTTATCTGCGCAGATCAGCTCTTCGATTCTGTGTGCACTCCAGCCTACTACACGTGCGATTGCAAACATCGGCGTATAAAGCTCTTTCGGAATACCAAGCATATCGTATACAAAGCCACTGTAAAAGTCCACATTCGGGCTGACGCCTTTATAGATTTTACGCTTTCTGGCAATGACTTCCGGTGCCAGTTCCTCAATCGCATTATATAAAGCGAGATCGTCTTCTCTTCCTTTCTCTTCCGCCAGTTTTTCAACGAACTGCTTAAAGATCACTTCTCTTGGATCGGAAAGAGAATAAATGGCGTGCCCCATTCCGTAAATCAATCCTTTTTTGTCAAAAGCCTCTTTGTCCACAATCTTTTCCAGATATGCCCCGATTTCTTCTTTATCTTTTCTGTCCTTCACATGCTCGCTGATGTCTTCCATCATTTCCATGACTTTCATATTGGCGCCACCATGTTTTGGACCTTTCAACGAAGACATTGCCGCTGCAATCGTAGAATAAGTATCGGAGCCGGAAGATGTAACGACCCTGGTGGTAAAAGTAGAGTTATTACCACCACCATGTTCCATATGAAGAATCAGTGCGGTATCCAATACCTTTGCTTCAACCGCTGTGTATTTTTTATCCGGCCTCATCAGTAGCAGAAGATTTTCTGCTGTAGACAGTTTCGGATTTGGTCTATGGATAAACATACTGTCATTTTTAATATAATGATTATAAGCATTATAGCCATATACAGCCAGAAGCGGGAACTCGCTGATCAGCTGGATACACTGGCGCAGACTGTTGGCAATACTGGTATCCATGGCAAACTTGTCATAAGAAGACAAAGTCAAAATACTTCTGGTCATGGAATTCATAATATCTGCGGAGGGTGCTTTCATAATGACATCCCTGGTAAAGTTTGTAGGCAGAGTTCTGCACAAAGAAAGCATTTTCCGGAATTCCAGATATTCTTCATCCGAAGGCATTTCTCCCATCAAAAGCAAATATGCAACCTTCTCAAACCCCAGCTCCGTGGGCTGCATACTTTGAATCAACCTATCGATCCGATATCCTCTATACCACAATTCACCATCACAGGGAATCTTTTCTCCATTCACGATTTTAGAAGATGTCACTCTGGAAATATTGGTCAATCCGGTAAGTACTCCATTTCCGTTTTCATCTCTAAGACCGCGCTTTACACCATATTCCGCATACAGCTCCGGCGCAATTGTATCATTTCTGTAACAGATATCTTCCTGTCGTTTAATATAATCTACAAGCTGGCTTCTGATCAAATAAATACCTCCTCTTCTACTTTTCTTCTACTTTACTTCTCCATTATTTTCCTCTGTAACCTCTTTTATAGCACAAAACTATCTAATCATTATATCGTATTGTGCGTTCAAAATGAATCGTTTTATGCAAATTTTATTAAATTTTCACAGAAACTTGTCATTTTCTGACGATTTGGAACTATTCAGAGTCGTGAA
Source organism: uncultured bacterium (assembly GCA_945949875.1). GTDB lineage: Bacteria > Bacillota > Clostridia > Lachnospirales > Lachnospiraceae > 1XD8-76. The sequence continues at coordinate 12,158 of CAMFGH010000033.1, read as the reverse complement.
TCCTGGTTTGAGAAATGGGGTTCTGAATAGTAACAACAATTAAAAAAGAGAGCAAATATATCTACCCTATCACAGTAGTTTTGCTCTCTTTTTAACCTATATCGTTCCCTGTTCTAACGCATCCAGGTTATTCTTTGCCATATCCAGATTCTTCTTTACTTCATCCAGATTAACAGATGGGATATCAATTTCCGGCATAAGACCTTTTGAAATCTCTTCCAGCATCTGGTCGAATTTCATGATCTCTTCTGTGGAAAAATGCTCCTCTGCACGTTTCGTCACCTCAGACAGGTAATTCTGACTCAGATTATAATATTCGAAATACTTGGGCGTAACCCGAAGGTGATATTCTCTTTTATCATGTTCCGACTGAACTTTTTCGATATAGCCTTTTTTAATCAAACTATTTACTTTATAAGCGGCATTGGGAGATGATACCTGAATAAAATTTGCAAATTCATTGACCGTAGGTTCATGCAGTGCATGAATGATTTCAACGCAGAATACTTCAACGGTAGACAGAGTCGTTTCTCTGGAATGAATCTGTTTAAAAACTTCCTGATAAAAGTGTACTTTAAACTTCATATAAATATCAGAAAAAGATTGTTCCAACATCTCCATTACCCTTTCTTTTTTTAATTCTTTTACTATCATATCATACCCTGTCAATTTATTGCAAAAGAAAGTTCGGCAGTGGCTGCCACCTTCCCATTCACTGTTGCTACTGCTTTTCCAAACCCGATTGGTCCTTTTACTGCAGTCATTTCACAGGACAACTCCACCACATCTCCGGGGATTACCTGCTGTTTAAAGCGCGCATTCTTAATTCCACCAAAGAATGCGATTTTTCCCTTGTTTTCTTCCTGTGTTAAGATAGCGATTGCCCCCACCTGTGCAAGAGCTTCGATCAAAAGAACGCCCGGCATGACATGCTTTTGTGGGAAATGTCCCATAAACTGCATTTCGTTTGCACTGACGCATTTGATTCCCTTGGCCCATTTGCCCGGTTCAAAATCTATGATCTTATCGACCAGTAAAAATGGATATCTGTGTGGTAAGATTTCCTGAATCTGATTTGAGTTAAGTTCCATCGTGTTTTCCCCGCCTCTCTTATCTTGCTTATTTTTATCTGCCTACTTTTATCAATTTGCTTTTATACTGCACAACTTTTTTCAATAGTACTACTCTGCCTTCTTAATTACAATACTTGCATTGTGTCCGCCAAATCCAAGGGAATTGGAAACTGCTGCACGGACAACTGCTTTTCTTCCCTCGTTTGGTACAATATCAAGGTCACATTCTTCATCCGGAACCTGATAATTTACTGTTGCAGGAACAAAATCATTCTGAACAGCCAGTGTGGTAAAGATAGCCTCCACTGCGCCACTGCCACCCAGTAAATGTCCTGTCATGGACTTGGTGGAGCTCACCATAAGTTTCTCTGCATGGGCGCCAAAGGCCTTCCGGATTGCTTTGGTTTCACCACTGTCATTCAAATGAGTAGAGGTTCCGTGTGCATTGATGTAATCGATATCTTCTGCTACCATTCCTGCATCTTCCAGAGCCAGCTTCATGCAGGCTGCTCCGCCTTCTCCTTCCGGATGAGGTGCAGTAATATGGTATGCGTCACAATTTGCGCCATATCCTGCCAGTTCTGCGTAAATTTTTGCGCCACGGGCTTTTGCGTGCTCATATTCTTCCAGAATCAGGATACCGGCACCTTCTCCCATAACGAAACCGTTTCTTTCCTTATCAAATGGGATGGATGCTCTGTTTGCATCCTCTGCAGTGCTTAATGCTTTTAAAGCAGCAAATCCACCGATACCCAATTCGGTAATACAGCTTTCTGCACCACCGCATACCATCACTTCTGCATAACCGTCGCGAATATGTCTGAAGGCATCACCGATTGCATTATTGCTGCTTGCACAGGCTGTTACCACACAGCTGCACATTCCGTGAAGTCCGTAAGCAATGGCAATCTGTCCTGCTGCCATATTGGAAATCGCCATGGGAATGAAAAATGGTGAGATTCTGTTAAATCCTTTTTCCAGTCCTTTTGCATGTTCTGTTTCAATGGTTGGAAGTCCACCGATTCCGCTGGACACCAGTACACCACAACGATTGGTATCTTCTTTTTCCGGATCCAGTCCGCTGTCCTCCATTGCCTCTTTGGCAGCAATCATAGCAAACTGTGTAAAGCGGTCCATTCTCTTGGACTCTTTCTTGCCAAGAATATCTTCTACATTCAGATTTTTGACTTCTCCTGCCATTTTAACGGTAAAATTCTCTGTGTCAAAATGTGTGATCGGTCCGATTCCACATGCGTTTTCCTGTACCTTTTTCCAGGTTTCTTCCACATTGTTTCCCAAAGGATTAACGGTGCCAAGTCCTGTGATTACAACTCTTCTCTTCATCGTTTTCCACTCCATTCAAACTTTTTTTGCATATCCATTTCAGCATCTACAACAAGCTACTTTTACATACTCATTCCGCCATCTACCGCCAGTACCTGTCCGGTAATGTAACCGGCTTCTTCCGATGCCAGGAAGCAGACTGCTGCTGCCACATCTTCCGGTTTGCCAAGTGCCTTTCTCGGAATCTGCTTCAAAAGTGTATCTTTCACCTGATCGGATAAAACATCTGTCATATCTGTCTGGATAAAACCGGGAGCAACTGCATTGGCTGTAATACCTTTTCCACCCAGTTCCTTTGCGATGGATTTTGTCATGCCGATCAGTCCGGCTTTACTTGCGGCATAGTTAGCCTGTCCTGCGTTTCCTCCCAGACCAACCACACTGGAAATACTGATGATTCTTCCGAATTTATTCTTCAGCATTATCTTTGCTGCTGCTTTGCTGCAAAGAAAAGCACCTTTTAAGTTGGTATCGATCACCTGCATAAAAACTTCTTCTGACATGCGGAGAATCAGATCATCCTTTGTAATTCCTGCGTTGTTCACCAGTACATCTATGGTTCCGAACCGGTTTTTGATTTCTTCAAAAAAAGCGGTAACACTTTCCTGATCTGCTACATTACACTGTATTGCCATACCGTCTACACCGGCCTGCCTGCAAAGCTCTATGGTATTTTCAGCCTCTGCAGCCCCTTTGGTATAGCAGGTAACAATATCATATCCTTTTTTTGCAAGTTCCAGGCAGATCACTCTGCCGATCCCCCGGCTTCCGCCGGTTACTACTGCGACTTTGTTTCCCATTCCATCCTCCAATCGCCTATCTGGTTCTGTTTCGATTCTGTATTTCTGATTTATACTTCTGTTCTGTATTTCTGATCTATACTTCTGTTCTGTATTCCTGTCTTATGCCTGAAATACCTGCAGCACTTCGTTAAAATCATCTACCGTATCAATATGATATGTCTTGATCTCCGGTGCAGTTTTCTGAATGAATTTTGAAATCGTTGCACCGGGGCCGATTTCGATGATCGTATCAACGCCCTGACCTGCCATATAGCGAATGGAATCTTCCAGATATACACTGCTCTGTACCTGTTTTTCCAGAATATCTTCATAAGACTCTTCTGCCTTCTTTGGCAATCCTGTGGCATTGAAGATGACTTCTGCTTTTTGCTCACCAAAGCTTGTCTGATCCAGTTTTTCTCTCAGCTTATCTCCGGCAGGCTTCATCAAAGAAGTATGGAATGGTCCGCTTACTGCCAGAGGCACGACTCTCTTTCCGTCTTTTTCCTTGATCAGTTCTGTTGCCAGATCTACTGCGGCTGCATCTCCGGAGATTACGATCTGGCCCGGGCAGTTGAAATTAGCTGCCTGCACCACATAATGTTCTGTAGTTACCGCACCGGATATGGTGACAAATTCGTTTTTCAGTCTGTCGGTAGCTTCTTTACAGCATTCCACTACGGTATCACGATCCACCATAAGAACCGCTGACATTTTTACTCCTCTTCCGGACACTGCTTCTGCCATGACTTTTCCCCGATAAGCAACCAGTTTTAAGACTTCCTCTTCCGGCAGAACCCCTGCTGCATATAAAGCGGAATACTCTCCCAGACTAAGTCCACATGTGTACTCCGGGCAGATACCTTCTTTTTCAAATAACTTTGTGATTCCTACTGCAAAGCTGACCATACATGGCTGTGTAAATCGTGTCTGGCTCAATTCTTCCATAGGTCCTTCAAAGCAAAGCTTCTTCAGGTCAAAATCTGTTACGTCTTTTACCCATTCCTGAGCATGATCCAGAGTCTCACGAAAGAGGGGATAGGTTTCATAAAAATCCTTTCCCATTCCTACTTTCTGGCTTCCCTGCCCTGCATATACAAAACCTAATTTCATCTTATTCCTACTTTCTCCGTATTAAATATCCTTTACTGCAAGCTTTTTGATCTCTTCTTTTGCACCCTCGTAGAGTTCTTCCAGAATCTGTGCAACCGGCTTGATTTCCTGCAGCTGTCCGCAAACCTGACCTGCCATCACAGAGCCGGTCTCCATGTCTCCGTCAAATACAGCTCTTCTGAGTCCTCCGAGAGTGATTTTCTCCAGTTCCATCTTATCTGCACCGGCAGCTTCCAGCTTCAGATACTCTCTTGCCATCTTATTCTTCAGGATTCTGACCGGAGCTCCCTGGGAACGTCCGGTTACTGTGGTTCCGTTATCTTTTGCTTTTATGATAGCCTTTTTATAGTTTTCATGAATCGGGCATTCTTCGCTGACCAGCAGGCAGGTTCCCACCTGCACACCACATGCACCCAGCGCATAAACAGCTGCCATCTGTCTTCCATCTGCAATACCGCCTGCGGCGATGACCGGTACATCTACTGCATCGATTACCTGTGGAAGAAGGGTCATGGTAGTCATATCTCCTACATGTCCGCCGCTTTCACCACCTTCTGCAATGACTGCATCCACACCGGAGCGAACCATCAGTTTGGCAAGCGCCACACTGGCAACCACCGGAATGACGATACTTCCATTTTCTTTCCATCTTGCAATGTATTTTCCGGGGCTTCCTGCGCCTGTGGTAATGACCTGAATTTTTTCTTCGTATAAAACCTCTGCAATGGCATCGGCATCCGGATTCATCAGCATCAGATTTACACCAAAGGGCTTGTCGGTCAAAGCCCGGCACTTATGAATCTCTTCCCGGATTTTTTCATGATTCATTCCACCGGAGGCAATCAGTCCCAGTCCTCCTGCATTTGATACTGCGGCTGCAAATTCTCCTGTTGCAATATTTGCCATACCACCTTGAATAATTGGATATTTAATGTGTAGCAAATCTTGTAGCTTCATCTTTTTCTCCTTTTCAAATTGAATTTTACCAGTCAATCACAATGGCCCCCCAGGTCTTTCCTGCGCCGAACCCAGCCAGCAACACCTTCTGTCCAGGTTTACATAACCCGGAATCATCCAGATCGCTCAGTGCGATTGCCACACTGGCTGCAGAGGTATTTGCATATTCTTCAATATTTACAAAAAACTTTTCTCTGGGCTGCTTTAAAGTGCGGGCAATGGCATCAATAATTCTGACATTTGCCTGATGGCACACAAAGTAGCCAATATCATCCAAAGTAAGCCCTGCCTTTTCCACAGTTCTCTTTATCAGGGAAGGAACTGTGCTGACCGCAAATTTATAGGTGGTCTGTCCATCCATATGAACCTTGCGGCTGGTGTCTTCACCGCTTTCACAGTAAATCACCTGTTCGTCTCCGTGGCATCCCATGATGCTGGTATATCCTCTGTTTTCATCCAGTTCCAGGATCACTGCACCTGCTCCGTCTCCAAACAAAATACAGGTTCCCCGGTCTGACATATCCAGTTTTTTGGAAATCACTTCACTTCCTATTAGAATAGCATACCGCTTTTCGCTTTGTAAGAGAAGCCCTCTCACAGTTTCCATTCCAAATACAAAACCGGAACATGCTGCATTTAAATCAAAGCAGATCATATCATCCGGCAGCTCCAGTTGTTTCTGAACCAGACAGGCTGTCGATGGTACAAAATAGTCACCGGAAAAAGTGGCTACCACCAGGGCTCCGATCTGTTCCGGGTCAATTTTGGCTTTTTCCAAAGCCTGCTTCGCTGCTTCAGATGCCATGAATACATTTCCATCTTCTCCACTGCAGAAATGTCTTTTTTTCATTCCTGTTCTGGTATAAATCCATTCATCCGAAGTATCGACGATCTGGCTTAAATCATCATTTGTTACGATTTTTTCAGGTGCATATCGGCCGGTGGCCACAATATGTAATCCCTTCATGTATATCCTCCAACTGTTTTCTTTTTTATTCCATGACACGGAACTGCTCATCCATGGTTCTGAATTTCTGATATCTGCTCCTGGCAAGCTCTGATCCACTCTTTGCACATAACGTTTTCAGTTCCCTGCACAGGAGCTGGTCGATTCTCTCGAACACGATAGTAGGTGCTCTATGGGCTCCTCCTATCGGTTCCGGAATGATTTCGTCGATTACACCAAACTTAAGCAGATCATCTGCGGTAAGCTTCATCACTTCGCTGGCCTCTTCCTTGCGGGAAGCATCATTCCACAGAATACTGGAAAATCCTTCCGGTGAGAGGATGGAATATACTGCATGTTCCAGCATGAAAACTTTATTGGCAACACCGATTGCCAGAGCACCGCCACTGCTTCCCTCTCCGGTCACGATCGCAATGATCGGAACCTGCATACTGCTCATGGCCGCCAGATTCCTTGCAATGGCCTGACTTTGTCCATACATTTCCGCTTCGATTCCGGGATATGCGCCGGGAGTATCTATAAAGGTAATGATGGGTCTCCCAAATTTTTCAGCCTGAGTCATCATACGCAGTGCTTTTCGGTATCCTTCCGGTCCGGGCATTCCGAAATTGCAGGCTATGTTTTCCTGCAGATCATTCCCTTTCCGATGTCCCAGCACCGTGACAGGCATACCATGAAAAAGTGCGATTCCTCCGAATATACTTCCGTCTTCTTTTCCCAGAAAATCACCTTTTTGTTCAAAAAAATTGGTAAAAAGATAGTCAATATACTGATTTATTTTGGGTCTTTTGGGATGTCTGGCCAAAAGAACTTTATCCATTGGACCAGGCTTTTTTCCCTGTGCCAGGATTTCATCGATCCTGCTGTCTATTTCTTCCATTCTATCCGGTCTCCTTTTCTATCCGGTCGTTCTCTCTCATCATTCCGGAAAGTGCTTTTTTAATCCCTTACTTCTGATGTAAGGTAAGGATCTGGCTGATCACCTGACGCATTTTGCTTCTCGGTACGATCTGATCCACAAAACCGTGCTCTTCCAGATATTCTGACCTTTGGAATCCTTCCGGAAGTTTCTGTCCTATGGTCTGCTCAATCACGCGGGGACCTGCAAAACCTACCAGCGCCTTTGGCTCTGCAAGGGTGATATCCCCCAGTCCTGCAAAGCTGGCACTGACACCACCTGTTGTAGGGTGGGTAAAATAGGCAATATAAAGCCCGCCTTTTTTCTGAAACCGTTCGATTGCAGTACTGGTTTTTGCCATCTGCATCAGAGAAAGGATACCTTCCTGCATTCTGGCCCCGCCGCTTGCTGTAAAAATGATCAGAGGGAGATTATGTTTCTCCGCATACTCTACTGCAAGAGTCACTGTTTCACCCAGCTGAATGCCCATACTTCCCATCAGGAATTTACTGTTCATCACAGCGATCACTGCTTTTTTACCTTCTATTTTTCCAACACCGGTGAGTACTGCTTCGTCCTGTCTGGTTTTTTCTCTAAGGTCTGCCTTCTTCTCCCGATATCCTTCAAATTCCAGTGGATCGATTTCCGGGAAGTGATAACGGAATCTTTTAAAAGATCCTTCATCACACAAGGCTACAATTCTTTTCTCCGGTGGCATTCCATAGTGGTAACCACATTCCGGACAGACATAAAGATTATCTCTTAAATGTCTTTTGGTAAATTCTTTGTGACAGGCCGGACACTCTACAAAAAGCTCCGGCATCGTTTTTTCCTTTTCCCTGATATCAGCAGCCAGATCTGAAGCAGCATCATTTCCGCCATTTCTCTGCTGTTCTCTCAGTACTCTTAATTTTTCGAATTTTCCTTTTCTTTTCTCCAAAAGATTATCCATTATACCGGTCCATCCATTCCTTCATAGGATTCATCCGATTCTACATCGGCTCATCCATTCCTCCAAGGGGTTCATCCGATTCTACCAGAGCATCCCAGGCTAACAGCTCGTCCAGATGTTCTTCGATGAATCCCACATTATATTTTCCTTTGATGAAATCCGGATGATGAAGCACCAGATAGTCGAAATCTCCATTTGTGGTAATGCCTTCGATTACCAATTCCTCCAATGCTCTTCTCATCTTACGAATCGTATCCAGCCTAGTTTTTCCATGTACGATGATCTTTGCCATCATGGAATCGTAAAACGGACTGGTTTCATATCCATTATATAAAGCTGTATCAACTCGCACGCCGGGACCACCGGGGAAATTCAGGAAGCGGATCTTTCCGGAATTTGGCATAAAACCCTTTGCCGGATCCTCTGCATTAATACGACATTCCATTGCATGCCCCTGGCATAGGATATCCTCCTGTTTATAAGAAAGTGGTCTGTGGGATGCAATGCGAAGTTGCTCTTTCACCAGATCCAGACCTGTGACCATCTCTGTTACCGGATGCTCTACCTGAATTCTGGTGTTCATTTCGATAAAATAAAAATGTTCCTGCTCGTCCAGAACAAATTCTACTGTACCTGCATTGGTATATCCGGCTGCTTTGGCTGCGTTTACAGCGGCAGTTCCCATCTGATCCCGAAGCTCCTGCGAAAGAAGCATGCAGGGACTTTCTTCAATCAGTTTCTGATTTTTCCTCTGAATGGAACAGTCACGTTCTCCCAGATGAACTACATTTCCAAACTCATCTGCCAGAATCTGAAATTCAATGTGGCGAGGATTTAAGATCAGTTTTTCGATATACATCTCATCATTTCCAAAGCAGGCTCTGGCTTCTGCCTTAGCTTCTTCATATGCCTTTTCCAGCTCCTCCGGTTTATAGGCTCTTCGCATACCTCGTCCGCCACCACCGGCGGATGCCTTCAGAAGAACAGGATATCCGATCTCTTCTGCGATCTGTTTTACTTCTTCAAAGCTTTTCGGAACTTCTTTGGAGCCCGGTACTACCGGAACCTTTCCCGCCATCATCATTTTACGTGCGGCAGCCTTATTTCCAAGCGCATCAATGACATCTGCTTTCGGTCCGATAAATGTAATGCCGCTATCCTCGCACAATCTGGCAAACTCGCTGTTTTCTGATAAAAAACCAAATCCGGGATGAATCGCATCACACCCCGTATTGATTGCTGCTGCCAGAATATTTTTCATATTTAAATAACTGTCTGCTGCTTTTGCCGGTCCGATACACACGGATCTGGTAGCCAGCTTTACATGCATTGCTTCTGCATCTGCTGTAGAATATACAGCTACTGTTTCAATATTCATTTCTCTGCATGTCCGTATGATCCTTACTGCAATCTCACCACGGTTTGCAATTAATATTCGTTGAAACACGTTTTTAACGTCCTTTCGGTTTTCTCGTTGATGTACCTGTGAATCACCTTTGACCTGCGCTGTGTTCTGCCTATTGTCTGCGCTGTATTCCGGCCTGAGGTTACTCTATGACAAAAAGAGGTTTGTCAAATTCAACCAGGTCACCATTTTCCACCAATATCTCTTTAATCACACCTGCTCGCGGTGCTGCCACTTCGCTCATCATTTTCATTGCTTCGATGAGGCATACCGTGTCACCTTTTTCCACTTTGCTTCCCACCTGTACAAAAGGTGCCTTATCCGGTGATGCTGCGGCATAATAAACACCAACCAGTGGTGCCTTTATATAATCTACATGAATCTGTGGCATGCCATCTGCTTTGGTCTCTATCTGGCCGGACTGGTTTGGCTGTTCTGATACTACCTGCTGGCCTTGTGCCTGCTGGCCTTCCAATGACTGGACCATAGATGCCTGTCCGGGAATCATCTGCTGCCCCGGTACTATTTGCTGTGCCGGTATCATCTGCTGTCCCTGCACGATAACCTGCTTGCCACATGCTTCTGCTTTTTTCAATTTTAAATTTACTTCACCCATCTGCAGCTCCAAATAAGCACTTTCAGATGAATCAAACTTGTCTATAATTGTTAAAATATTTTCTAAAGTCATATCTTAGACCCTTTACTGAATATTTTTCTGCAGGCAACATTGTTACTGCAAACTAATATCGTTGCTGCAAACAGTATTGCCTGTGAAAAAGAATTTTCCGCAAGCATTTCTGCCTGCGGAAATCATTATTTGTTGCTTTCCAGATAATTAACAATATCTGCAACTGTTTTCATATTTGCCATTGCTTCTTCATCAATTGAGATACCTAATTTTTCTTCCAATGCAAGGTTTAATTCAACTGCATCCAGAGAATCAGCACCAAGATCATCAAAAATATTAGCCTCCATAGTTACTTTGTCTGCATCACAGTTTAATGTGTCAATCATGATTTCTTTTACTTCTTCAAACATTTTGGTATCACCTTTCGTTTTTGAATTTTATCTAATAATTTTTAGTTAAAACATTTTAACTATTTTCCTATTTTATACATCAATAAAGATTTGTCAACTATTTTACCTAAAATTTTTTAACTTTTATTGTATTAAAATAGGTACAACGTTTTTGGCATAAAAAAACCCACCCTGTCTCGTAAAACAGGATGGGCTGTAGGATTCGATAAACCAGATATTATTCCGGAATAACAACACCTTTTCTTAAAATAATGTTTGCGTAAATAGCAGTCTCTGTAGACATGATAACGCATGTAGATTTCTCTTTTGTCTGATCATAGAATTTCCATTTGTTGATTTCCTGAAAAGCATCTGCTCCACGATCATCATATTTTTTAACGATAGCTTTGTACTCGTCCCAAATCGGAGTAGCAACTTTGCCTACGTCGTTTGGCTCCAAAGCCATCAATGTACATGGCGGATCTACTTCGCCCTTTGCGTTTGGATATGTATCCAGAGGAAATACCTGTAAAATAGCATCCAGAATTTCCGGAACACCATGTCCGTCTAAACGAATAACTTTCTTGCCATATGTATGACCCGGGAAGTTACCATCTGCGATTGTAATCTCATCTGTGTGACCCATTTCGTCCAACACTTTTAATAATTCTGGGGATAAAATTGTTGGAATACCTTTTAACATGTTCCATGCCTCCTAGTCGTTTTTTATTTTCCAAAGAATATCGAATTCTATCAAATTCTCTTTGAATACCTTCCTTTATATAGTAACTTATGAAATCCTTCATCGCAAGTAATTTTCCTACTGGAAATAGTCAAAATACTCTTCTTTAAAGCAAACAAAGCTGCCTGGCAGATATGAATTGCAGCTATAAATTGTCGCTATGAATTGTCACTATGAATTGTCACTATGAATTGCAGCTATGAAAGCAAACACTTTGCTGTTATCCAACAAACCGAATAGAGCTTCCCATAACTCCATGTTTTTCCACCACGATCTGCTTTTCGATTTTTTCACGTAGTGCTTCCACATGAGATATGATACCTACCATCCTGTTTCCATCTGAAAGGTCCGCCAATGCTTTCAGGGCATGATTCAGTGCTTCTTCATCCAAAGTACCGAATCCTTCATCAATAAACATGGCATCCAAAGCGTTCCCTCCGGCAGACTGCTGTATTTCATCTGCCAGTCCCAGCGCAAGGCAAAGTGCTGCCAGAAAAGACTCTCCTCCGGACAATGTTTTGACGCTACGAAGGGTATTGCTGTAATGGTCCATCACATTCAGCTCAAAGCCACTGTTCTGCCTTTGATCACTGCCACACTCTGAACGAACCAGGTCATACTGTCCGGAACTCATCACAAAAAATCTACTGTTTGCTCTGGCAATGATACGGTCAAAATAAGTCATCTGCACATAGGTTTCCAGATAAATCTTATCCTTTCCACTTACATTTCCGTTTGCGGTATTGGACAGACTCTTAACCATCAGCCACTTATCCTCTGCCTCTTTCATTACCGATGCTCGTTTTTCTATATTTTCCAAAACCCGGCTATTGGTAAGTAATCTGTGCCCCACGTTTTCCTTTTCTTTGGTGAGAACTTCTCTTTTTTCAAACAGATCATTCCGAATA
>CAMFGH010000032.1 GCA_945949875.1 uncultured bacterium | reverse complement strand
AATAGAAATGCCCGTAACCGGGCAAAAACAATCGCGGGGCACGCGAGGGTAGCCTACGCAAAACAATGTGAACTATTTGATATCCATAAAAGATATCAACATTATATAAACGAAACCACAAAATAAGATGCCTTATTGGCATCGCAGGAGGAGCATTATGGAAATGAAAATAGGTTTTATCGGTTGTGGCAACATGGGAGGAGCCATGATGCAGGGCATTCTGGATTCCGGCAAATGCCAAAAGGAAAATATGATGACCTCGGACAAGTCGCAGGCAGCGCTTCAGGCGAAAAAGGATACTCTTGGAATAAAGGTGACCACAGATAATAAAGAAGTGGCAGCATTTGCTGATGTACTTTTTCTGGCAGTAAAGCCACAGTTTTATGAGGCAGTGATTCAGGAAATAAAGGATGTGGTCACAGAAAAACAGATCATCGTTACCATTGCACCGGGAAAGACACTGGCATGGATTTCCGGACAGTTTGGAAAAGAACTGAAAATCATTCGTACCATGCCCAATACACCGGCCATGGTGAAAGCGGGTATGATGGGGATGTGTCCCAATGAACTGGTAACGGAGGATGAGGTCCGTATGATCCGGGATATCTGTGAAGGCTTTTCCGAGACAGAGGTGATTACGGAAAATCTGATGGATGTGGTTACCGCAGTAAGCGGAAGCTCACCAGCCTATGTTTTTATGTTTATCGAAGCCATGGCGGATGCCGCTGTTGCAGGAGGAATGGCAAGGGATAAGGCATACAAGTTTGCGGCACAGGCAGTGATGGGCAGTGCAAAGATGGTATTGGAAACCGGAAGACATCCCGGGGATTTGAAAGATATGGTATGTTCACCGGCTGGCACCACCATTCAGGCAGTACGTGTCCTGGAGGAAAAAGGTATGCGCAGTGCAGTCTTTGAAGCCATGATGAAATGTCTGGATATTTCCAGAAACATGTAAAGATATATCAGGAATCGGAGGCGTTTCTTTCCAAAGAAGCCTGAGTATGTCGGAAAAGAAAACCATTATCTTCATGTAAGACATCACCATCTGTACATTCCCCAAGGAACAGGGTATGTGTGCCCAGATCGGTGGTACTGATGATCTGGCAGATGAAATAGGCATTTGCCTGTTTCTTTAAATAGGGAATACCATCCGGTGTGAGGGCATAAGGATAATCATTACAGTCTGTACGGAATTTCTCCTTTTTACGGTCTTTCCGGTCAGCAAAATAGTCAAACAAAGCAGTATTGGCACGTGTTGAGAGCACGCTGATTACTGCTTTTTTACTTTCTGTCAGAAGTTCGCAGGTATGAGATTCCTTAGCCAGGGAAAAACAGATACGATAAGGGGAATAGGTAATCAGGGATAAGGAACCTGTGATACTGGCATCGGTTTCTCCGCCAAGGCGTGTTGCGACAAGATATAAACCACTGGATAATTTTGTAAAGGTCAATTCATTCATAGTGACTTCCTCGCTTGATTTTTGAAATACATGGAAATAAGTCTTCTTTTTATGTATTAGTGTTGGAAACGTTCACTCGTTTTATACATTTTTCATGGAAAAAAATACAGATTTCCCATATAAGAAATGCGATTATTCAATGACAGAAAACCATTTTTGTAATAAAATGAAATGGTGTATAAAAGGATAGACAAAAGGAAATAAAAAATGAAATGAATAAAAAGTATCATAGGCGTTTAACAAAGGCACAAAATATCGCAATCAGCTTTCTACTTATCATTCTGGCAGGAGCATTTTTATTGATGCTACCTATATCTTCCAAAAGCGGACAATGGACAGACCCCCTGACTGCACTTTTTACAGCGACCAGTGCGTCCTGTGTAACAGGACTTGTAGTAGTGGATACCTACACCCAGTGGTCTTTGTTTGGACAGATCTGTATTCTGATCATGATAGAAATCGGGGGCCTGGGGGTCATTACCATGGGAACGTTGGTAGCCATGGCATTTAAGAGAAACATTACATTGAAGTCCAGAAACCTTCTTCAGGAGTCTGTAAACAGCCTCCAGATTGGCGGAGTCGTCCGATTGATCCGGATGGTTATTAAGGGAACAATTTTCCTGGAAGCTGCCGGAGCACTGGTTATGATGGCGTATTTTATTCCACTGCTTGGTGTGGGAAGGGGAATCTATTACAGTATTTTTCATGCTATTTCAGCGTTCTGTAATGCCGGATTTGACCTGATGGGATATCAGGAAGAATATATATCTTTTGTCAATCAGGTAGATGTACCGTGGATCAACATACCAATTATGCTTTTGATTGTGATCGGCGGTATTGGTTTTCTGGTTTGGGAGGATATCTGTGAGAAGAAGTGGAATATCCGGAAATACAATTTTCATACAAAGCTCGTACTTACCACAACTTTTATCTTGATTTTTGGCGGTGCTGCATTGTTTTATCTGTTTGAACATCAGAGACTTTTTGCAGATTTTTCTCCGGCAGGAAAAGTTTTTGCTTCTTTCTTTAGTGCCATTACCCCCAGAACAGCAGGATTTAATACAGTGGATCTGACAAAGCTGTCTGAAAACAGCTGGCTTCTCACCATCATTTTGATGTTTATCGGAGGAAGTCCCGGATCTACTGCAGGCGGTATCAAGACAACCACCATTGCAGTGGTGCTGATTTTCATGATATCCAATCTGAGGCAAAAAAGAGGTGCCAATGTGTTTGGCAGATGCATCAGTGATGAGACGGTAAAGAAGGCACTTACTGTATTTATGCTGAATCTGACGCTGGCACTTACCGCTGCTATGATCCTGTGCGGTTTACAGGATTTTTCTGTGAAAGATGTATTTTTTGAAGTCTTCTCTGCTGGCGCTACAGTTGGTATGACCACAGGAATTACAAGAGAGCTATGTGTGGCAGCAAGGTTGGTAATCATACTTTTGATGTATACCGGTAGGGTTGGAAGTATGACCTTCACCCTGATCTTCTCAGAAGGAAGGCCGGAACCGAAAATCAAGCTCCCGGATGTAGATGTACCGATTGGATAAAAGAGCAGAGATGTATCTGGAAAAAAGACGTTTATTAGATGAAAGAAAAAGGTGGAAAATATGAAATCAATTTTAATTATCGGAATGGGGAAATTTGGACATCATTTATGTG
This sequence comes from uncultured bacterium, assembly GCA_945949875.1. Lineage (GTDB taxonomy): Bacteria > Bacillota > Clostridia > Lachnospirales > Lachnospiraceae > 1XD8-76. Next base: position 23,618 of record CAMFGH010000032.1, on the reverse strand, counting down.
AAAATCTTCTCCGCCTGGGAAATGAAGTCATGATCGTGGATGAAAGAGGAGACGGATGGGAAGATTTACTGCCTCTTGTTACCAGTGCCAAAATCGCAGACTGTACCAATGTGGATGTACTGAAAAGTCTTGGAGTCAGAAATTTTGATATCTGTTTTGTCTGCATCGGTACCAATTTCCAGAGCTCCCTGGAAATCACCAGCATGCTGAAAGAAATGGGCGCAAAATATGTGGTAAGTAAAACCAATCGTGATATCCATGCCAAGTTTTTGCTTCGTAACGGAGCAGACGAAGTTATCTATCCGGACAGAGATATTGCAGAAAAAGTGGCAGTAAGGTTCAGCGCAAATCACGTTTTTGATTATATTGAATTAACCCCGGAATATTCCATTTATGAAATTCCTACTTTTTCCCAGTGGGTTGGAAAAACCATCAAGGATGTAGATTTTCGTGCCAAATACCATGTCAGTATTTTAGGAACCAAGGTAGATGGAGTAACCAATCTGCTTCCTATGGCATCCCATGTCTTTGATGAGAAAGAACATCTGATGGTGATCGGGACCAATTCCGATGTGGAAAAGCTTCTGAAAAAGTATAAGGCATGAAATGCAAAGACGTAAAAAGATGTAAATCAAAAGAAATAAATCATGTGACGGAAATAGGAAGACGAAAGTGAAAACATATAAAAGGTTTGGAGATAAGGATGAGTGAGCAGATTCGTCTGAATAAGTATCTGGCGTCCTGCGGAATATGTTCCAGAAGAGATGCGGATAAATTAATCGAAAGCGGAAGAGTCCTTGTAAATGGTAAGACTGCCTGTATGGGACAACTGATTCTTGACACGGATGTCATAAAAGTAAATGGAAAACCGGTACAGGGAGCACAGAAAAAAGCGGTTCTGGCATATTACAAGCCGGTAGGAATCACGTGCTCGGAAAGAGACCCTCATGCAGAAAAACTGATCACAGATAGAATAAAATATCCGGTTCGATTAACTTATGCCGGGCGACTGGATAAGGAATCGGAAGGTCTGATGATCATGACCAACGATGGAGATTTGATCGACCAAATGATGCGGGGGGCCAATCTCCATGAAAAGGAATATGTGGTCAAAGTAAACAAAGAGATTACGGATGATTTTATCACTGCTATGGAAAAGGGTGTGTTCCTAAAAGACCTGAATGTGACCACAAGACCATGCAGGGTGTCCAAAGAGGGAAAATATACCTTTCATATTATTCTGACCCAGGGACTGAACAGACAGATCAGAAGAATGTGCAAGGCTCTCGGATATCAGGTGGTAAAGCTGAAAAGGATTCGTATTATGAATATAGAGCTGGGCGACCTACGGCCGGATGGTTATCGGGAACTTACTGCCCGGGAAGAACTGAAATTACGGGAATTGTGTGCGGGAAATAATCAGAATAGAAGCAAGCAGACTAAAATGAAATAGATGAAACTACTCAGAAACAAAAACAGGGGAATGGGAGACTGAAACAGAGATGGCGGAGATTCAGAAACAGCAGAGAATGCGGGAACTTGTTGAACTTTTACAACAGGCATCTAAAGCCTATTATGCAGAAGACAGAGAGATTATCAGCAATTTTGAATACGACAGACTATATGATGAACTGGAAAGCCTGGAGAAAGAGACCGGGGTAGTACTGGCAGGTTCCCCTACCGTAACCGTAGGGTATGAATCCGTGGATGAACTGCCAAAGGAGGCCCATGAAAAGCCTATGTTGTCTTTGGGAAAAACCAAGGACAGGCAGGAACTGCAAAGCTGGCTTCAGGGGAAAGAAGCGCTTCTCAGTTGGAAGCTGGATGGACTTACGGTGGTGCTTACGTACCGGGATGGAAAGCTGGCCAAAGCGGTAACCCGTGGAAATGGGGAAGTGGGAGAAGTCATAACAGCCAATGCCAGGGTGTTTAAAAACATTCCGCTACAGATTTCCTATATGGGAGAGTTGATCCTGCGTGGGGAGGCGGTAATCAGTTATCCGGATTTTGAAAAGGTAAATGAACAGATCGAAGATGTGGATGCGAAATATAAAAATCCCAGAAATCTATGCAGTGGTTCTGTGAGACAGCTGAATAATAAGATCACAGCGGAAAGAAATGTCCGTTTTTATGCATTTGCCCTGGTAAAAGCAGATGGCGTTGATTTTCAAAACAGCAGAGAGGAGCAGTTTTTATTTTTAAAACAGCAGGGATTTGATGTGGTGGAATACAAAAGGGTAACAGAGGAAAACCTGCAGGATACCATTTCCTATTTTGAAGAAAAGATCAGATCCTATGAAATTCCATCGGATGGACTGGTTCTTACGTATGATGATATTGCATATGGAGATTCTCTGGGGATGACAGCGAAATTCCCCCGGAATGCCATTGCGTTTAAATGGCAGGATGAAATCCGGGAAACTACTTTGCTGGAAATAGAATGGAGTCCCAGCAGAACGGGCCTGATCAATCCGGTGGCTATTTTCGAGCCGGTTGAGCTGGAAGGAACTACAGTGAGCAGGGCGTCAGTTCACAACGTAAGTGTTTTACGGAGTCTGAAGCTTGGAATCGGCGATAAGATCACAGTATATAAAGCCAACATGATCATTCCTCAGATTGCAGACAATCTGACTGGCAGTGATACACTGGAAATACCGGCATGCTGCCCGGCCTGCGGCGGAAAGACGGAAATCAGGCAGGTGAAGGAGGGGGCTTCTTTATACTGTACCAATCCTCTCTGTGCAGCAAAGAAAATCAAATCCTTTGCCCATTTTGTGGGAAGGGATGCCATGAATATCGAGGGCCTTTCCGAAGCAACGCTGGAAAAGTTCATTGGGAAAGGATTTATTCATACTTATACGGATATCTATCATCTGGACCGGTTTCAAAGTGAAATCGTGGAGATGGAAGGATTTGGAGAAAAATCCTATCAAAAACTGATCAGCAGTATCGAAAAGTCCAGAAAGACCACACTGCCAAGACTGCTCTATAGTCTGGGAATCGCCAATGTGGGGTTATCCGGTGCAAAACTTTTATGCAGGCATTTTCAGGATGACCTGGAAATGCTGCTGCAGGCAGACGCTGCCCAGCTGTCCCGGATAAACGGAGTGGGCGACGTGATCGCAGGAGCTTTCTGTAGCTTTTTTGCAGAAGAAAGCAACCGAAAACTATTGGAGGATCTGAGAAAAGAGCTCCAGATGGAGAGTGCCCCGGTATCAGCTGAAGTTGGCCGGTCCCTGGCTGGTATGACCTTTGTCATAACCGGTAGTCTGGAGCATTATGAAAACAGAAATGCCATGAAGGATGTGATCGAGGCAGCCGGAGGCAAGGTCACAGGAAGCGTGACAAAGAAAACATCAGCACTGATCAATAATGATATTACCTCTTCTTCTTCCAAGAATAAAACAGCGAAAGAATTGGGGATCCCGATTATCACGGAAGAAGAATTTATGGAGCAGTATTTATAGTATTTAAACAGCAGTACTGACAGGATTCAGAAAACAAAATTTACAGGGCAGTATTGACAGGCCCTATTGGTGTTTTATGGAAATTGTTGTATAATAAAAAAAGATATACGTTGGAAGGATAATGAAAAATGCCGATTAGAATACAAAATGATTTACCAGCTAAGGAAATTCTGGAAAATGAAAATATATTTGTCATGGATGAAAGACGTGCCACCATGCAGTCTATCCGACCATTGCAGGTGTGTATTCTAAACCTGATGCCAATTAAACAGGATACTGAACTACAGATACTGAGGGCATTTTCCAATACGCCTCTTCAGGTAGATGTGACATTTCTTACAGTAAAAAGCCACCGTTCCCAAAATACTTCAGCAAACCATCTGAATTCCTTTTATGTGACCATGGATGAGGTAAAAGATAAGACCTTTGATGGAATGATCATAACAGGTGCACCTTTGGAGGAAATCGCTTTTGAGGAAGTGGATTACTGGGAAGAATTGTGTGAAATCATGGATTGGACAAAGACCCATGTTACCAGCACCCTGCATATATGCTGGGGGTCTCAGGCCGCCTTGTATCATCATTACGGGCTTCAGAAAAGAGCTCTGCCCGAAAAGCTTTTCGGGGTATACTGCCACAAAGTATCCAACCGAAAAGTACCGCTGGTAAGAGGATTTGATGACTATTTTTACGCACCTCACAGCCGACATACGGAAACACCGGCAGAGGAAATCAAAGCCTGCAAAAAGCTGAAGGTTTTGGCAGATTCGGACGAAGCAGGAGTATTTCTGGCTATTTCCAGAGACGGAAGGCAGATTTTTGTACAGGGTCATCCGGAGTATGACAGACTGACGCTTCACAATGAGTATGTGAGAGACTTGAATAAGGGATTGAAGATACACGTGCCCTTCAATTATTATCCGGAAAATGACTGCACCAGAAAACCTATGCTGCAGTGGAGAAGCCACTGTAATATCTTATACAGTAACTGGCTGAACTATTATGTATATCAGAACACTCCGTATCTTTTAAATGAAATCGGATTTAAAACCATGGAAGAATGTACGATTCCGGATGATGATGTGGAATAGAGAAGTGGGCCTGAAAAGCAGATGATGAACACGATCAGAGAAATAAAACGATAAGTGATAAGAGGGGAGAATGCATTAGATGAAATTCAACAAAGATATGTTGGAGAAAAAATGGGTTGCTTATTCTATTGCAACCTGTTCAGCAGTATTATTGTATTTCTTATTGCTTCATATTCCTACATTATTTCACATGTTAGGAACCATATTTTCCTATATTTTTCCTGTATTACTGGGTGTGATCATGGCAATGATTCTGAATCCGATTATGATGTTCTTTGAAAGAACCCTCTTAAAAAAGATAAAGAATCATAAGCTGACCAGAGCAGTAGCTGTGGTTCTTACTATGATCACGGTATTTTTGTTAATGACGCTTTTGCTGCTGGCATTTATCCCGCAGCTTGTTGAAAGTATTACCGGCTTTTTTGGTCAATGGGATGTATACGAAAAATCACTGGATGAAATGATCCGGAATGTGACAAGACAGGCAAGGAGTCTGCATCTTGATATTTCCGGATTTCAGGAAATCAGTGATAAGGTTATTGCGATGATCACAAAATATGCTCAGGAGAACATGGACAGTATTGTAGATACATCCTATAACGTTGGAAAGAGCATTGTAAATATTGTACTTGGTCTTATTCTTGCCATATATTTTCTGTTTGATAAAGAACGTCTGAAAAACAGTGCAAAACGATTACATAGAGCACTTTTTCCACGCAGAATATATCAGGAAACATATGATTTCTTCAAACGGTGCTATCAGATTCTCATCCGCTATGTGGGCGGGGATCTGCTGGATGCACTTATTGTTTCCATCATTAATTTCATTTTCATGGCAATACTTGGAATGCCATATTCACTGCTGATTTCTTTCTTTGTGGGAATCACAAATCTGTGTCCTACGTTTGGACCGATCGTTGGCGGGCTTCTGGGCGCGTTTATCCTGGTTCTGGATAATCCCTGGTATGCGCTCTGGTTTTTGATATTTACTTTGATCTTGCAGACTTTAGACGGATATGTTATTAAACCGAAATTATTCGGTGATACATTTGGTGTTCCCTCTGTGTGGATTCTGGTCATGATCATTGTGGGTGGACGTATTTTCGGATTTTGGGGAATCATGCTGGCGATTCCGTTTACCGCAATGTTTGCTTATGTTTTTGAAACATTTTTAAGAAAATTAATCGATAAAAGAAACGAGGAAAAACTGGAGGAACAGCGTGCAGGATTATAACAGACGGAATGACGATCTGAATAGAAATGAACAGCAGTATCTGATGGGGTATACGATTGTTTCACTTTTGCTGATTATTGCAGTACTGGTAACCGGAAGAGGCAGTGGATGGATCGTTTTGATCATCTGCGCTTTTGCGGTAGAATGCTTCATTTACTGGCAGAATAAGCGGATAAAGATGCAGAAGAAAACGATGGAAGATGAAATGCGTCGGATGGAAAAGGCAGAATATCTGAAGGATTCCTTTATGGCGAATCTTTCCCATGAAATCAGGACTCCGTTAAATGCTATCTGCGGTATGAGTGAGATGCTGATCGCAGAAGGACACACCGGTAAAACAGGTGAAGCTCTTTATAATATTCTGACATCCGGGCGAAGACTGGAAGGAATTGTCAGTGATGTGCTTGACTATTCCAATCTCCAGATCGGGAAACTGAAAGCTGCAGAATCCGTTTATGACTTTTCTTCGGTTATCAAAGATGTGATTCATGTCACGGAAAGTCAGAACAGAAGGAAAAAGCTGGAATTGATCGTAGACTGTGATGCCAGGATTCCATCCAGACTGGAAGGGGACTGTGAGAAGATCAGACGTACCCTGACTTCTGTAATCCGGTGCTGTATACAGTTTACGGACAGAGGATATATTTATATCGGGGCAAAAGTAAGAGAAGAAAGCTATGGTGTAAATCTGATTTTGACGGTGAAGGATTCCGGAAATTCCATTCCGGAAGAAAACATGGATAATCTTTTTACGGATAGCTGTAAAGTAGGTGTGAAATCCAATGATGGAATGGATAATACCGGACTTGGACTTGCAATAGCAGTTGGATTTACCAATCTGATGAATGGCTTTTTCCATATGGAAAAAGGGGAAAATGGTGGAAATGTTATTTCTATTTCCATTCCGCAGAAAGTGGTAGATGATAATCCCCTTCTGATGGTTAAGAAAAAAGAAGGAATCAAGATCGCATTTTACATTGATAGTGAGAATTATGCCCTGCCGGATATGTATACAACTTATATGCAGACATATCTCAATATGGCTCAGGGTCTGGATATTAAAATCGTTAGATGTCAAAGCATGACAGAACTGAAGTATGGTATCGACAGAGGCTGGTATACTCATGCACTATTTGAAACGCCGCAGTATAAAAACCATAGAATCTATTTTGAAGAAACAGCAAAAAATATACCGATTCTTTTGATAAGGGATGAGAAAGATGAGGAAATATTCGGGGTGAATATTTTCCCGATTACGAAACCATATACGGTATTTAAAATAGCAGATGCACTGAATGGAAAGAAACAGCAGCCAAAGAAAGATAAAGATGAAGTGATTATAAAACGTTTTGTAGCTCCTGCTGCAAAAGTTTTGGTTGTGGATGATAACCTGATGAACCTGCGCGTGATCGAAAGGCTGCTCAGTACCTATAAGCTTCAGCTTGAAAAAGTGCAAAGTGGTGGTGCTGCACTGGAAATACTCCGGGAAAAACAGTTTGATCTTATTTTCATGGATCACATGATGCCGGAAATGGATGGAATCGAAACGTTCCATGCCATCCGTAAAATGTATGGAGAGTATTATAAAACGGTACCAATTGTAGCATTAACAGCCAATGCAATCAGCGGCGCAAGGGAAATGTTCCTGAAGGAAGGTTTCCAGGATTATGTTGCAAAACCGATTGAAGTGTCGCAATTAGAGCGCGTTTTGAAAAAGTATCTTCCCCCTAATACCATTCAGGGTATTGATAATGGAAATAGTTAGTACTCAGGTCGGAGTGTGAAAAACGTATGTTTAAACTTGTTCGGAAAATACGACAGTCATTGACAGATAGGAATACAGATTTTGAACTTAGAATGTATAACCTGGTAATGCTTTCCGGTGTGGCCGCATCTTTTTTGGGTGTAATCGTATGCATTGCAGCAGGAGTTTCCATGATAGGTATATTATGTACACTGGCAATCTTTGCAGGTGCTCTTATTCTTCTGGTGATTGGTAATCGCTTTAGATGTTTTAAAGTCTGTAAGGTGGCTCTGGCAGTCTGCGTATCGGTTCTGATTCCAATGATCTGGCTGACCGGAGGCGGGCTGAATAGTGGTGTTAATATCTGGATCATATATGGAATTGTTTTCCTGTCACTGCTTTTTTATGGAAAAAGTCTGTATATTACGATCATCGTTTATTTATGTATGGTGACTGTCTGCTATACCGTAGGATATTTATATCCTGAGCTGGTTCTGACGCTGGATTCTACAGAACATATCATGATCAGCGTATACGGCAGTGCATTTGTAGTGGCACTGAGTACGATCATTACCTTGAATTTCCAGAAAAGAATGTATATAGAAGAGCAGGAACTTAACCGTATTCAGCAGAAGAAACTGGAAGAGGCTACACAGGCACAGAAAAACTTTTTTGCCAATATCAGCCATGAAATCCGAACACCGATTAATACAATTATCGGTTTAAATGAAATGAACCTCAGATCAAATTTAAGCGAAGATCAGGAGGACAACTGTATCAATATTCAGGGGGCCAGCAAAATGCTTCTATCCCTGATCAATGATATTTTGGATCTATCGAAAATTCAATCCGGAAAAATGGATATTATTCCGGAACAGTATGGCACAGCAGATCTTATGCGTGATCTGGTTAATATGAGTCTGGCAAGAGCCCATGAAAAAGGGCTGGAGTTTCATCTGGATATTGCAGAAGATATTCCAACCACTCTTTATGGTGATGCAGTAAGAGTAAAGCAGGTTCTGATGAACTTGCTTACCAATGCAATCAAGTATACTCCGAAAGGTTCTGTTACACTAAGTATAAAAGGGGAACGGATCGTTCATAATCAGATCCGGTTACATATTTCTGTGAAAGATACCGGAATCGGTATCAGAAAAGAGAACATTGGTTACCTGTTTAATGCATTTAAACGTGTAGATGAAGAAAAGATCAGAAATATTGAGGGAACAGGTCTTGGCCTTGCTATTTCCGGTCAGCTGGTTGAATTGATGCATGGCGAAATCAAGGTAGACAGTATCTATCAGCAGGGCACCACCTTTACCGTGATTCTGGATCAGGAAATCATAGATGCCACGCCGGTCGGATCGATCAGTAAGATTATCAACAGTCATATGGAAAAAACGCAGAAATATGCCCAGAGTTTTGAAGCTCCGGAGGCAAAAGTTCTGATTGTCGATGATAATAGAATGAACCGGTTGGTAGCCGGGAAACTGCTGCGTGCGACCAAGGTTCAGGTAGATATGGCAGACAGTGGCAAGGAATGTCTGGAAAAGGTAAAACAAAAATATTATCATGCGATTTTTATGGATCATATGATGCCGGATCTGGACGGGATTGCTACGCTGGAACTGATTCGGAAAGATAAAATGGGTCCCTGTGCAACCACACCGGTTGTTGCTTTTACTGCAAATGCTGGTGCGGATATGGAAGAATATTATAAGAACCATGGCTTCCAGGGCTATCTGGTAAAACCAATTAATGGAACACTGTTTGAAGCGATGCTTGCCAAAGTTCTGCCGAAAGAGCTTATTCATAGAAATGAAGGAGTCATTGATGCAGAGGAACTGGAAGCGAATATCAGGATCAGCAGACATTTCAAGACTAAACTGCTTATTACAACAGAAACCATCAGTGACCTTCCACCGGAAGCTATTCGAAAATATGATATCCGCTTAATGCCATATTATGTTGTGACAGAAGATGGAAGGTTCCAGGAAGGCAGTGAAATCTGGACAGAAAGTCTGAATGAGTATTTCCAGAAGGATGGCAGAGTGATCCGTTCCTCTCCTCCGGAAGTATCTGAGTATGAAACTTTCTTCGGAAGACTGCTGGGAGAAGCAGAACAGATTATCCATATTGGAATGTCTTCCAGGATAGGTGATGGGTATGACAGGGCTTTAAAAGCAGCAGAAAGCTTTGCTAATGTACATGTTGTGGATTCCGGAAATGTAAGTACCGGAATGGGAATTATGGTCATAGAAGCTGCACAGATGGCACAGGATAATTATGCGGTTTCCGAAATACTGCGGAAACTGGAGGAGGTGCGTAACCAGATTTCGCTGAATTATGTTTCCAGGGATTCCAAATGGCTATACCGCAGCGGAAGAGCCAGCAGGACGGCTACCGGTATCACCAGAAGTCTGGCTGCACATCCAATTTTTGGTGTGAAAAAGGGTGAGATGAAGTGCCATGGATTTTTCTTTGGCAGTGATGAGTTATGCTACAAGCAGTTTATTCACAAGATGCTGCGAAACAGAAAACGCATTGATGAACGTATTCTGTTCATTAATTATGCCGGATGCACCTTGGAACAAAAGCGGATGATTCGTAATGAAGTAGAAAAATGCATGAATTTTGAACGGATCATTGAGCAGACCGCCAGTGCGGCAGTCAGCTGTAATTGCGGCCCGGGAACACTGGGACTCATCTATTTGAAAAAAGATATGATGCCTGATATGTTCTAAATGGGAATTGGATATGCATGAAATAAGAATGTGTATGTATAAAATAGGAATTACATATGCATGAAATATCAATTGAGGGTTGTATTTTATAAACACAGCGTGGTATAATTATGCGATGCAAATGAATATTCCTTATTTTGCATATTCATAGAGAACACAGGAGGTAGTATTATGAAAAAATTTGTAGTAACAGTATTAGCAGTAATGACTGCAGTATCTATGACTGCCTGCGGCAGCAAAGTGGCTGAGAACACAGTACATAGTGTAGACGATCTGCCGGGAAAAACAATCGGTGTACAGCTTGGTACAACAGGCGATATTTATGCATCTGATTATGAAGCAGAAGGTTCTACGATTGAACGTTATAACAAAGGTAATGATGCTGTACAGGCATTAAAGCAGGGTAAACTGGATTGTGTCATCATTGACGAACAGCCTGCAAAGGCATTTGTAGAAAAGAATGATGATCTGACCATTCTGGATGAAGAGTTCACGTTAGAAGAGTATGCAATTTGTGTAGCAAAAGAAAATCCGGATCTTACAGCATCCATTAACGAAGTACTGGCATCCATGAAAGCAGACGGTACTTTGGACAAAATCATTTCCAATTACATTGGGGATGATACAAAAGGAAAATTCCCTCTGGAACTGGATGAAAATGCAGAATATCCAAACGGAAAACTGGTTATGGCAACTAATGCAGCTTTCGAACCGTATGAATTTTATGAAGGAGAAGAAATCGTTGGTATCGACGTAGACATGGCTCGTATGGTTGCAGCACAGCTTGGTATGGAACTGCAGATTGAAGATATGGAATTTGATTCTATTATTACAGCAGTTCAGTCCGGCAAAGCAGACATCGGTGTAGCAGGCATGACAGTGACAGAAGATCGTCTGAAAAATATTGATTTTACCGATCCTTACACAACAGCTAAACAGGTTATTATTGTAAGAAAGTAATGGTATTTGTTTTATTTGCGACAAAGAGGCTGTCCCAGTTCGGACAGCCTTTTTATGAGTTAACACAGCTCACTCATACTCCGGGGATTTTGAAGAGTTCACAAGGAGAGAGTTTATAAGGAGGATAAGTAGTTGAATACATTTGCGGATAAGTTTATCCAGAATTTTATTGAAGAGAACCGTTATATGTATCTTCTGAAAGGTTTAGGCAACACGTTCATTATCACCATCTTTGCTGTATTAATTGGTGTGTTTTTGGGATTTTTGGTTGCAATTATCCGATCTACAGCGGACAAAACAGGGAAACTGAAGGTGCTTGATCTGATCTGCAGAGTATATCTGACCATTATCAGAGGTACCCCGGTGATGATCCAGCTGCTTATTATGTTTTATGTTGTTTTCGTGAACTCCAACAATAAAATATTTACTGCCATTATGACCTTTGGTATTAACTCAGGTGCTTATGTGGCTGAAATTGTACGTGGTGGTATCATGTCTATTGATAATGGACAGTTTGAGGCTGGTAGAAGTATTGGTTTTAATTATCCCCAGACCATGTATTATATCATCATGCCTCAGGTGTTTAAAAACGTACTTCCGGCACTTGCAAATGAATTTATCGTTCTTCTGAAAGAAACCTCTATTTGTGGATATATTGGTCTGATGGATCTGACAAGAGGCGGCGATATCATCAGAAGTCGTACCTATGAAGCATTTCTGCCATTGATTGCAGTAGCTATTATTTATTTGGTTATTGTTATGGTACTTACCTCTTTGGTAAGACGACTGGAAAGGAGGTTACGGGCAAGTGAACGCTAATGAGACCTTATTTCAGATTAAAAATCTGGAAAAATCATTTGGGGGAAACCGGGTTTTATGTGGAATAAATACAGAGATTAAAGCAGGTGAGGTACTGGTCATTGTGGGACCTTCCGGCTCAGGTAAATCTACCTTTTTACGATGCCTGAATCTTCTGGAAGAACCAACCGGTGGAGAGTTATATTTTGAGGGACAGCAGATTAACAGTCCGAAATGTGATGTCAATAAATTGCGTCAGAAAATGGGAATGGTATTCCAGCAGTTTAATTTATTCCCTCATATGACCGTGAAAAAGAATATTACAATCGGTCCTGTGAAGCTGCTTGGTGTCAGCCAGAAGGAAGCAGACAAAAAGGCCATGGAGCTTTTAAACAGAGTGGGACTTCCGGATAAAGCAGACGCATATCCCAATCAGCTTTCCGGAGGACAGAAGCAGCGTATTGCCATTGCCAGATCTCTTGCCATGAATCCGGATGTAATGCTGTTTGATGAGCCGACCTCAGCCTTGGATCCGGAAATGGTTGGTGAAGTACTGGAATTAATGAAAGAACTGGCCAAATCCGGCATGACCATGGCAGTTGTTACCCATGAAATGGGATTTGCAAAAGAAGTGGGTACCAGAGTGATATTTATTGACGATGGTAACATTCAGGAAGAAGGTACACCGGAAGAGTTTTTTGCAAATCCGAAAAACCCGAGATTACGAGACTTTTTATCGAAAGTTCTTGTTTAAAGGGGATTTGTTTTGACATGTTGGTTTGATCGGTTTTCTGTTGGAAAAGCATACTTGTATTTTATGAAAAGATAAAGTAAAATGTATGCTGTATTGCATCCTTGACAAAGTGTTTTCTTTACACAATGTCAAAATAAAGGAGCGACAACAGGAGGAAAATTGAATATGAAGAAACTATCAACAAAGCAACTGGTAATTTTAGGGTTATTGGCAGCAATTGTGCTAATTATGTCGACTACACCGTTGGGGACTTTGCCGATCGGACCCTTGTCAATTACTCTCAACATGATTCCCATTGCCATTGCAGCGATTGCCGTAGGACCTATAGGTGGTCTCATCATAGGATTTGTATTCGGTATGTTTAGCTTTTTGCAGGCAATTGGTATGATTATGCCAAGTGGATTAGGGATGTTGACATTCGCAATCAGTCCATTTTTGACATTTGTTCAGAGAGTAGGATCCAGAGCACTTGTCGGCTTTTTGCTGGGACTGATTTTTAAGGGAACAAAGAAAATGACAAATTCTGCCACTGGTTTCTTTGTAACCGGTTTTTTTGCAGCAGTTTTGAATTTTATTTTCTTTATGGGGCTCTTGGTCCTTTGCTTTAGTGGAAATGCAGACGTTGCAGAAATGTGGGCTGGAAAGACCGTTATGGCATATCTGATTGCTACCTTTATGTCCAATACTATTTTTGAAATTCTGGTAACGACTATATTAACCGGAGTGATCAGTCTGGGGCTCTATAAGGCAAAATTGTTGAACACACAGCAATAATACATAATGTGGTAAGGAGTTTCTCTTTACCACATTTCGTTTCTAAAAAATGGAATGGTGGAGAAATATTATGATACTTGCTATTGATATGGGTAATACAAACATTGTTGTAGGTTGTATTGACAATGAAAAAACATATTTTATTGAAAGGCTTTCCACGGATAAGTCAAAGACTGCAATGGAGTATGCAGTCAGCTTTAAAACCGTTTTGGAATTGTATTCTGTGGATATTTCAAAAATTGAAGGGGTCATTATTTCTTCTGTTGTGCCTCCTCTGATCCACACAGTAGCAAGTGCTGTGGAAAAAATTGTAGGGAAACCGCCCCTTGTAGTGGGCCCCGGACTGAAAACCGGACTGAATATAAAAATGGATAACCCCAAAACGGTAGGTAGTGACCTTATCGTTCATGCAGTTGCTGGCATTAAAGAATTAGGGTCACCGCTTATCATTATTGATATGGGAACAGCAACGACGATTTCTGTTGTAGATAAAGATGAGAATTATATTGGCGGAATTATTGCACCGGGAGTTCGCCTCTCCATGGAAGCGCTGGCATCCAATACCGCACAGCTTTACCGTGTCAGTCTGGATAAGCCCAAAAAGACAATTGGGAAAAATACCATTGATTGTATGAAAAGCGGACTGGTGCTGGGAACAGCATCCATGATTGACGGTCTGATTGACCGGATCGAGGAAGAACTTGGCTATGATGCACCGGTGGTTGCAACAGGAGGACTTGCTCCGGTAGTGATTCCGCTTTGTAAGCATGAAATTACCATAAAAGATGATCTGTTATTGAAGGGTCTTATGATCATTTATGATAAGAACAAAGAAGCGTGAGGTAGAAAGATGTTAACCGGTAAGAATGTGGTTCTGGCTGTCAGTGGCAGTATTGCAGCATATAAGATAGCAAATCTGGCAAGTATGTTGAAAAAACGGAATGCGGATATCACCGTGCTGATGACAAAAAATGCAACGAATTTTATCAATCCTATTACTTTTGAGACACTGACAGGCAATAAATGTCTGATTGATACATTTGACCGCAATTTCCAGTATAGCGTGGAGCATGTGGCACTGGCAAAGAAAGCGGATGTAGTACTGGTAGCTCCTGCTTCAGCAAATGTGATTGGGAAAATAGCATGTGGCATTGCAGATGATATGCTGACCACAACGGTAATGGCATGCAAATGCAAAAAGATCATTGCACCAGCTATGAATACACAAATGTATGAAAACCCCATTGTGCAGGATAATATTCGCAGATTAAAAGAATTTGATTATGAAGTGATTACCCCTGACAGCGGTTATTTAGCATGCGGAGATATTGGTGCTGGTAAAATGCCATCGGAAGAGACACTTTTACAGTATATCCTTCGGGAATGTGCCATGGAAAAAGATATGAAAGGCTTGAAGGTGCTGGTTACCGCAGGACCAACCCGGGAAAAGATAGATCCGGTACGTTACATTACCAATCATTCGACCGGTAAAATGGGATATGCCATTGCAAAAAACTGCATGCTCAGGGGGGCAGATGTTACATTGGTATCCGGAAAAACAGATGTGAAACCACCGATGTTTGTAAAGTTTGTGCCGGTCACATCGGCGCAGGATATGTATGATGCAGTGACGAAAAGCTATGAGAAGCAGGATATTGTGGTGAAAGCAGCAGCTGTGGCGGATTACAGACCGGCTTCTCCGGCTGATGAGAAAGTAAAGAAAAAAGATGGGGATCTGTCTATACCGTTAGAGCGGACATTGGATATTTTGCAGACACTGGGAGAAAAGAAAACGAATCAGTTTTTATGTGGTTTTTCCATGGAAACCCAGAATTTGCTTGAAAATTCCAGAGCAAAACTGGAAAAGAAAAATCTGGATATGATCGTGGCAAACAATTTAAGGACTGCAGGAGCAGGATTTGGAACCGATACTAATGTGGTTACGATTATTACGAAGGACGAAGTGAAGCAGCTGGACATTATGAGCAAGGATCAGGTCGCAGGAAGGATCATGGATGAGATCTTAGAGCGCAGAAAAGCCAGATAAAGGAATCGGATAAAGTGCCGGATGAAGATGTCGTATGAAGGTCGCCGGATAAAAAGATAGAAAGTTAGAAGAGGGTAAAACATGATAAAGCAGTTATCAATTCTGGTCTCTAACAGACCGGGACAATTGGAAAAAGTGACGGAAGTAATGATGGAAGTGGGAGTAAACTGTCTCAGTATTTCGACCTATGATGCGGCTGATTTTGGAGTGCTTCAGCTAATCGTGGACAAGCCGGACGAACTTTCGCAGGCGTTGGAACAGCAGGGATATTCTCTTTTGGTGCGTAGTGTTATTGCAGTTGCAATGGAAAACGAAATCGGTTATCTGAACAAGATTTTAAAGACATTGCGGGATGCCAATGTTAATATTGACTGTGTATATTCTTTTGTAAGCAAAAAACTGATGAAACCGGTTCTGGTGTTCCGGGCAGAAGATGCAGACGTGGTAGAAAACAGATTGAAGGCCAGTGGGTTTACAATTCTGAAATCAATCGAAAATCTTATGGATTAAGGGAAACTTATGTAATTTGGTATTGAGAAGTATGCATAAAAAATTGTATAATAATAGGGTGATTTGAGACAATATATATAATGGTGGGGGAAACCAATATGATATATATATATCATTTCGATATTGCGGCCATAATCCTAACCTTGGCCATATTATTTCTGTTTGCCATCCGTAAGAATTATCCGACTAGGAATAGTGGGATTTTTTTGTCGATGCTAATTTTGATACTGGTGGCAGGCATTTCTGATGTGATAAGCTGTTTTACCATTTCTTATCCGGAGAATGTTCCTCTTGTTTTAAACTATATTATTAATATAGTTTTTCTTTTGAGCTTATGCCTGTCAAACGTATGCTATTATTTTTATGTTGCCAGCATTTTAAAGAATAGTAGACTGAAAAAATGGGAAAAGAATCTCGGAATACTTATTACAGTGACCGTGGCAGGACTGCTTTTGACCACGCCTTTTACTCATCTTATCTTTTATTTCGATGAGAACCTGTTTTATTCCGCAGGGCCCCTTAAAATTATTTTGTATTTGATATCCATTGTATTTTTGTTTTTTGGTCTGGGAAAGTTTCTTACCAACAAAAAGTCTTTGAATGTTTTCCAGAGGATAACCATTGTATCGTATAACGTGTTGGTAACAGCGGCTATTCTGGTACAGTATTTTTATCCCAGACTTCTTATTATCATATTTGTATCATCTGTTGTGATTCTGATGGTCTATCTGTCCCTGGAGAATCCGTTGGATTACATGTTTGAGAATACCTACTGTTTTAACATGAGGGCATTCATGAGCACCATGGATAGCAAGATTGAAAGCAAAGAAGAAT
This sequence comes from uncultured bacterium, assembly GCA_945949875.1. Lineage (GTDB taxonomy): Bacteria > Bacillota > Clostridia > Lachnospirales > Lachnospiraceae > 1XD8-76. The sequence continues at coordinate 6,661 of CAMFGH010000032.1, read as the reverse complement.
TTACGGTGGTCACATTTTCTTTTGCAGATGGTGAGTATATATTGAAATATCTGGGGTATGACAATGTAAATCATCTGATCAAACAGATTATCCGCAGACTACATAAGGATTATCGCCAAAGAGATGTTTATTATTTAGACAATTACAGATTTGCAGTGATCGTCAATAAGCACTCAAATGCAGAGAAAGCAGTTGATGAGCTTCGAAAAAGCTTTGAAAAAGTAGTGCATTTTGAAAGTATCAGTATTGCGTTGAAATTATATTTTGTTGTTCTTCATTATCCGGAATTTGTAAAAAATACGGATGAGATTTTGTATGCTATCAATTACTATTATAAGAAAAAAGTTCAGACCGGTGAAGGAAGGATTGTCACGGCAACCAAAGAAGCTCTGGCATCCAGGCAAAGGGAGAATGAAGTGCTGTATATTATCCGGAATGCCATAAAGAATGACTCCTTCGAGGTCTATTACCAGCCGATTTATGAAGAGAAAACCGGAAGGTTTGTCTCTGCAGAAGCACTGGTTCGATTGTATGATGAAGAAATGGGTTTTATTTCGCCGGAAGAATTCATTCCTTTGGCAGAGCAGTATGGCCTTATCATGGAAATCGGGGATATCATTCTCAAAAAAGTATTCCGCTTCTGGAGTGAAAATAAACCAAAGAAATATGGACTAAAAAGTATCGATGTGAATCTGTCTATGGTACAGTGCGTACAGTCCGGATTCGCAGAACATCTGAAACAGATGATGTACGAGTATGAAATACCAAGTGATTGTATCAAGTATGAGATTACAGAGTCTATTTCTGCTCCAAACCAGGCAATTGTACATAGCATGATGCAGCAGATGAATGTAATCGGTTCGGAATTTTATCTGGATGATTACGGAACCGGTTTTTCAACAGCAACTTATCTGATTGAACTTCCATTCTCGGTGGTTAAGGTGGACAAGTCTATTCTATGGCAGGCAACCAAAAATGAGGATGCCATGCTGATCCTTAAGAATATTATTCATATGATAAAAGACCTGAAAAAAGGATGCCTTGTAGAAGGGGTAGAGACGGAAGAGATGGAAGTGATACTACGTGGAATGGGCTGCGATTACTATCAGGGATATTATTTCTCAAAACCACTTCCGGAGAAGGAATATTTGGAATTTTTGATGAAAAGTAACATTTGATTCGGACAAAATACAGGATAAAGGGGCAGGACAGATAATGGATGTTGATTCTTTCAGGGCACCCGATGTTCAGATGTTAATTGTGGACGATAATGAGATCAATGCCAAGGTGGCACTGCGCTTTGCCAAGGCGTATGGAATAAACGGGGATCTGGCTTTTGATGGAAAACAGGCTGTTTCCATGGTACAAAGTAAAAACTATGATCTGGTTCTTATGGATGTTATGATGCCGATTATGGATGGAGTAGAAGCAACCAGGCGAATTCGAAGTCTGGAAGGTGACTGTTATAAAAATATACCGGTTATAGCATTATCAGCCAAAACGGAATCGGATATCAATGATATATTGCAATCCAGCGGTATGAATGATTATATGCAAAAGCCTGTGACACCAAATGAGCTGCAGAAGTGCCTTCTGAAATGGCTTCCCAAGGGAAAAATCTTAGATACATATGCAGATTCGCCGAGAACAGAGCTGAACCGGGAAATGGGAAACCATGATACAGAGAGCTGCGGTGCAGCGGATCAAGATGTGAGGAACCATGGTGTAGAGAGCCACGAAGCAGGGCATAATGATACAGTTCCTGAAATAGAAGGTCTTTCGGTAGAAAAAGGAATAAAATATTGTGGCACGGTAGAAATATATAAAAGAGTTCTTGGAGATTATTATAAGCTGATCGATACGAAGAGCAAAAAGCTGGAGGAATGTCTGACAGATGGCCTTTTGAAAGACTATACGATAGAGGTACATGCACTTAAGAATACATCCAGAATGATCGGAGCAATGGAACTATCGAAACTGTTTGCCGGCCTTGAAAAAGCCGGAGATGCAGGGGATGTTACTTTTATTCAGGAGAAACATCCGGAGGCCATGAAACTGTTTCAGGGTTATAAGACGGTGCTGGAGCCTTATGCCAAACACGATAATCTGGAAAAGAAGCCGGTACCTGATGAAAAAGTTGTGGATGTACTTTCTGAACTTCATGATGCGATTGACGGATTTGATCTGGATAGAGCAGATGACCTGATGAAAGAACTGGAAACATTTAAGCTTCCGGAACAGATATTGCCTTTGTCTGAGCAGCTCAGTGTTGCAGTGACGGATGTGGCAATGGAAGAAATTCTGGATATTACGCAGAAGATGATAGAAATGATCCGGGGATAATGAAGGATAAATATATGCAGAAGATTTTGATGGTGGCAGAAAAGAATAGCTTTTTTGTAATATCCATGTCAGAACAGCTTAAGGCTGTTGGATATGATGTGGTTTCGATGGAACTTGAAATCAATCAGCTTTCAAAGTGTAAAGAGGAATATGAGGCTGTAGTCTTATATATCGAAGGAGATATGAAGGATAAAACAAAAGACCTTATCTTCCTTCGTGATATGGTAATAGAGGCAGATATTCCACTGTTTTACATGGGAAATAACAGTGAGGAATTAAAGGAAGTGATCCAAAGCCATGTGATAAAAGAAGTTTTCAAGCGTCCCATTGATGTAAAGTTTGTTGCAGCGAAAATCGACGATTTTATTAAAAACTATGGAAGACATGTGAAAAAGAAAATCCTGGTGGTGGATGATTCCGGAACCATGCTTCGTAATGTCAAAGGATGGCTGGAAGATAAGTATCAGGTTATACTGGCCAATTCGGGTGCAATGGCCATCAAATATCTGGCAATCAACAGACCGGATCTGGTATTGCTTGATTATGAAATGCCTGTAGTGGATGGAAGACAGGTTCTGGAAATGATTCGAACAGAATCGGAATTCAGTGATATACCGGTTATTTTTCTGACCAGCAAAAATGACAGGGACAGTATCATTAAAGTGATGGGACTTCGTCCGGAAGGGTATTTGCTGAAAAATATGGAGCCGGAAAAGATTGTGGCGGAAATAGATAACTTTTTTGAAAAGCGGAAAAAATTGTAGCTGGGAGTACTCGCCATGCGAGCAGAAAAAATCTCCTATCGCATGGCTAGTATCTCAGCTACCGTAATTTACTCGGCTTCCCGTATGATCTTACGTACCGGAAGAATGCAGGCTGGTGAAACAGATAATTCATCCACGCCCATTTTCAGGAATGTTTCTGTCAGGGTGGTATCTGCACCTAACTCACCACAGATACCGCACCAGATTCCTTCTTTATGTGCATTCTCTGTTGCCATCTGGATGAAACGAAGCACAGCAGGGTGGTGGGCATCGTAGAAAGAATCCAGTTTTGCATTCTGGCGATCGATTGCCAGTGTGTACTGGGTTAAGTCGTTGGTACCGATGCTGAAAAAATCCACCTCTTTAGCCAGCTCATCACTCATGAGAGCAGCAGCAGGAGTTTCGATCATGATACCTTCTTCCACGTTGCCGATAGCAATGTTTTCCGAAGCCAGTTCTTCCCGAACGGATTTGGATATTTCTTTGATTCTGCGAACTTCATCTACAGAAATGATCATAGGATACATGATTGCCAGATTTCCGAAAGCACTTGCTCTGTACAAAGCACGAAGCTGTGTCCGGAAGATTTCCGGTCTGGTTAAGCAGATACGGATGGCACGGTATCCAAGGGCCGGATTATCTTCCTTGTCCAGATCAAAGTAATCCACCTGCTTATCTGCACCGATATCCAATGTACGAATGATTACCTTTTTACCCCCCATGGTTTCCACTACTTTTTTATAAGCCAGGAACTGTTCTTCTTCGGTAGGATATGTTTCCGATTCCAGATAAAGGAATTCGCTTCGGAACAGACCGATACCGCCGGCATCGTTTGCCAGAACAGCACCTAAATCGTTGGGATTTCCAATGTTGGCAAATAAACTGATTTTCTGCCCGGATTTTGTTACATTTTCTTTTCCTTTTAAAGTGAGAAGAAGATTTTTCTGCTCTTCATCTGCAGCTTTTTTCTTTTCGTATTCTGCTAAAAGATCTGCATCCGGATCCACAAGGAATTTCCCTGTATATCCATCTACAATACCGATTTTACCATTCCAGTCTTTGCTGATTCCCACATTAACCAGAGCCGGAATGCCCATGGTCCTGGCAAGAATAGCAGTGTGGGAATTGGCGGAACCAAGTCTTGTGACAAAGGCCAGCAGCTTTGTTTTGTCCATCTGGACTGTTTCACTTGGGGCAAGGTCTTCGGCTACAATGATGACCGGTTCGTCACCGATATCATTGTTATCGCTACCGCCGCACAAAACTGTAATAACCCGTTCTGTGATATCTTTTACATCTGCAGAACGTGCTTTGAAATAGTCATCGTCCATATTGGCAAACATTTCTGCGAAGTTATCACCGGTGACTGCAGTAGCATACTCTGCGTTGGTTTCCTGGGTAGTAATGATATTATGGATAGATTCGTTATAATCATCATCCTCCAGCATCATTGCGTGTACGTTAAAGATTTCTGCATTTGCTTCCCCAACTTCTGCAAGAGCTTTTTCGTATAAATCTTCCAACTGGGAAATGGCAGCTATTTTGGCAGCTTCATAACGTTCTATTTCCGCATTAGTATCAGACACTTTTGTACGGATTACCTGATTTTCGGTTTTTTCTAGAAATTTGATTTTTCCAATAGCAATGCCATTAAAAATCTTTTTGCCGGTTCTTTCTTCCATGACAACCTCCGGAATTATAAGTTAGCTTTGAAAAATTCTTCCATCTTTGCAGCAACGGTTTCTTCATCTGCACCTTCAACGGAAACAGTAACAGTGTCACCCTGTTTTACGCCAAGTGCCATGAGAGCCATTAATTTTTTGGCTTCTGCACTTTTACCATCTTTGGTAATAGTGATAACAGACTCATACTGTTTTGCTTCTTTGGCAAGATTGCCTGCCGGTCTTGCGTGGATACCTACTGGATCTGTGATTGTGTACTCAAATGATTTCATGTTTTTATTCTCCTTTTTTCTTTTTTATTTGTTTGTTCCTTTTGTTATTCTGAAATAGTGTAGAGAGCAACTTCATCAATCTCGCGATTGGTGCCTACAATAACATCTTTTCCATCTTTGTTTACGAAGTGGAGAGCATTGGCACAGCCGGTATCCTGATCGATCATTTCTGTTTCAGCTTCCGGACGGTCATATTTCCATTGGGGGATATAATTTCCGTGCTCATCCAAATGATAAATGGTAAGAGATGCGCCATGGAATGGACTGATACATCCCAGTTCTAATTGACCATCGTTGTCAAAATCTATCAGGACAGAATCACTCGATGGAATGGAGCTGATCTGTGTGACTTCCCATTCTGCACCAAGGACAGCCGGAGGATCGAAGAGGAAAGTGCCTTCTTCACAGGCAATTAATGCTGCATCATGTCCGCCATGTTTTATGAGAGAGTAACCGTGGTTTTTCAGTAAACCATCCTTGATCAGAGTAAGCGGAAGAGGATGCTCCTCATCAAAACCGGATAAATCGGATGGGAGAACAGCACCGAAGCATGCACCTTTGAAACGCCAGTCGTTTTTGTATTCGTGGCCTGTTTTTAAACAGCATACAATAAGATAGTTGATACCACCACGGTTTAATATGCCAAAGCGGTGTACAAACGGGGCTTTGCACAGAGCGCGGATTTCCCAGTCGTCCTTGCCTTTTGGTGTGGCGATCACAATTCTGGCATCCAGAGAATCGTTGGGAGAGTAGAATTTATGAGTGGCAAGAAACTGCCCATCAGAGCCTGGAACCTGAACCATGGTCATGACACCGTCCGGCTCGGTTCAGACGGTTTCCAGTTTTGTACCATCTTCTGCAAAGAGATAACAGGGATCCTGTTTTTCAGCCGCTACGAGAAAGCAGTGTTCCCCTTTATAGTTTAGTTCTGCCATAGCGTAGCATTTATTTAAATTTGAAATTACTTTCTTTTCAACTTTCATAAGAAGTTGCCTCCTGTGGTTTCTGTGTCATTTAAATCTGTAAAGAAAATGCAATCTGTATAGTGAGATGAAATCTACGTGGCCGGTAAGAAATGGGATTTCCCGGAATTTTCCCGGGACAGTTTCTTTTAAATGAAGTGCAAAATATGATCTCTGCCGGTTTCCAGATCATCCAGTACACTTGTGCCATAGGTAACAGCAGCATTAGTAAGATTACCGGAATCCGGATACACTCCTAAATAAGGATTGTCTATCAGATTAACATATTTCATAGCTTTTTCTGTTGTGTTCATAAATTCGGTTTCCATGGTTTCGAAGCCTATGACGATTCCTTTGGAAGCTGCCATGAGAGTGGCTTTCTTAAGATTCTCACGGAAAAGCCGCTCACTTTCTTCACTGCCTTCTTCATAATATACATCATATCCTGCCAGCTGAATGATGCGGATTCCGAGATCGTCTGCCAGATTTATGGCCTTTTCCATAATCTCCATGCTGCGCTCCCGAATAGCAGGATCGGGATGCCGACTTCTTTCATTGTTTTTACTAAATCCAGACGTTCCTTATCGGTCCATTCCAGGCGGGCCAGCTTGTCGTCTGTTTCGTCAATACTGATTTCC
>CAMFGH010000031.1 GCA_945949875.1 uncultured bacterium | reverse complement strand
CAGGAACTGCAAAAGATTATCATAATTATCCATTGGCTCACCGGTTCCCATGACTACCACATTGGAAACCCGCTCTCCGGTCAAAAGGGTGATCGCATAAATCTGATCCAGCATTTCCGAAGGTCTTAAATTTCGTACCAGACCATCCAGTGTAGAAGCACAAAACCGACAGCCCATGCGGCATCCGACCTGGGAAGAAATACAGACAGAATTGCCATGCTTATATTTCATCCACACACTTTCCACCACATTACCGTCTTCCAGTTCAAAGAGGAATTTCTGTGTGCCATCTATTTGGGATTTCTGAACCTGCACCGCATGTAAGGCGGTAAAAGAAAAAGCTTCGTTACACTTTTCCTGCAGCTGCTTTGAAATATTACTCATTTCCGAAAAACTGCGCACCAACTTCACATGCATCCACTCATACATCTGTTTTGCCCGGAATTTCTTTTCTCCCATCAACACAAGCTGCTCTTCCAACTGGGGGAGACTAAGTGATTTGATATCTATCTGTTCCATATCAGAACATTATTCCTTTCTGCGCAGTCTGGCTAAAAAGAACCCGTCACAATTGTGCCTGTCCGGAAACAACTGTAACATTCCACGTTTCGTCTCTTCGTTTTGTAAACAATCAGGCAGATAGGGATCCAGACTTTCCAATGAAAAATCAAATTCCCCTGCGATCCATTCTGCCATTTCCTGATTTTCTTCTTTTCGTATGGTACAGGTGCTGTACATCAGCACACCACCCGGTTTCACATAAGATACACTGGCTTTTATGATTTCTTTTTGCAAAACCAGTATTTCCTGAAGGCTCTCTTTCGTCACATGATATTTGATATCACGCTTCTTACCCAAAATGCCAAGCCCCGAACAGGGCACATCCAGATACAGCAGATCCGCCTTCCCGATCCACTCTTCATCCGTCTTTCTGGCATCCCAGACCTTTGTAGTCACATTGGACAATCCTGCCCGATCTATATTTTCTATGATCAGATCCGTTTTATACTGGGAAACATCCCTGGACTGTACTTCTCCGGTTCCCTTTAGCTTGCATGCCGCATGCATGGATTTTCCGCCGGGAGCGGCACATACATCCAGCACAGTCATATCCGGTTTGATTCCGGCACATTCTGTGACCAGCATGGAACTGACATCCTGCACCGTCACCTTTCCTTCCAAAAATCCCGGAAGTTCCCGGACTCCGTTTATTTTCCTGCAGGTATATGCATAAGATAGATAAGGACTCTGCTGATAAACAATGCCTGCCTTATCCCATTTATCCAAAAGCTTTTCTTTCTCCTCCATGGGGAGATTTTCATCGATTCTTACACTGACCGGTCTGATATCCATCAGACTTTCTGTTTGAAGGATCGTCTGTTCTTTTCCATATTCCTTTTCCCATAAATCCAGAATGATCTCCGGCATGGATGCTTTTACAGACAAAGCCTTTTTCCAGTCTTTTTCAGCATCCGGCCATACAATCTGTTCTTTGTTTCTGGAGACATTGCGAAGCACACCATTGATAAAGCCTTTCAGGGTATGAAATTTTCTCTTTTCCGCAAGCTTTACCGCTTCGTTACAGGCAGCACTGTCCGGCACACTGTCCATATACAGGATCTGATATACGCTCATACGCATGAGACAGCGAATCAGTGGTTTCATCTTATGTACCGGTACTTTGGAAAACTGGTTCAGAACATAGTCCAGTTCGATTTTCCGTTCCAAAGTCCCCTCCGCAAGTCGTTTTACAAATGCCTTATCCTGGCTTTCCATATAATCAAATTTATCCAGAACCTGTTTGATCACATTGGAGCCGAAGGCATCACTTCGCTCTATTTCCAATAATATTTCCAGTACGATAGATCTCGTATTTTCCATATCAGATTTTAATCCCTTCTGTCTCTTCCACCGCCAAAAATGAGTACCAGTCTGAGGAGCTGTAAAATAGCAGAAGCTGCTGCAGCCACATAAGTCAGCGCTGCTGCACTCAATACTTTTTTGACATGTCCCACTTCCTGATGGTGTAAAATACCATACTGATCCAGCATTTTAATAGCTCTGCCGGATGCATTAAATTCTACCGGCAGTGTTACGATCTGAAACAATACTGCCAGGGCAAATACCCAGATACCGATCTGCGCCAGGGTTGAGCCTGCACCTCCGAAAATAACACCTAACAGAATCAGCGGAAGCCCCAGTTTGCTTCCGATATTGGCTGCAGGTACAAGAGCGGATCTGATCTTTATCGGCACATACCCTACCTGATGCTGCACTGCATGTCCACATTCATGGGCGGCTACACCGATGGCTGCCACAGAAGTGGAACCATAAACGGAATCGGATAAACGCAGCACCTTTTTGGAAGGATCGTAATGATCGGTCAAATTGCCTCTTACGTGCTCGATCTGAACATCATAAATACCATTATACTGTAAAATCTTCTGTGCCACCTGGGCTCCGGTCATCCCTGTCATGGACCGAACTTTGGAATATTTATTATAGGTACTGTTTACCTTTGCACTGGCTGCCATACAAAGTATAGCTCCGATCAACACCAGAATATAAGTCCAATCAAGCCCATAAAATCCATATCCCATTCCATAACCGTATCCGTACATTTTTTATTCCCTCTTTCTCTTTTTCTTACCCCAGACACTCTCCGGGTGCCACCTGATATCCTAACAGAAAATCCTTTACAGCCATCCGCTTTTTACTTTCCATCTGTACTTCCAAAAGCTTTAAGGCCTCTTTACCAGTCTGTACCACAATAGCATCCTTATACACTTCAATCACTTCACCCGGTTTTGCATTTTTATTTCCGGACACGACCTGCGCCTTCCATACTTTCAGATTCTTCTGACGAAATCTGCAGAAAGCACTGGGCCATGAATTCATTCCCCGTACAAGACGTTCCAATGCATCAGCATCCTTTGTCCAATCTATTTTCCCCATTTCCTTGGTCAGCATTCGTACATGGGATGCTGACTCCTCATCCTGTTTTACCGGCTGCACCTTTCCCGCCTCTATAAGTGGCAGAGTATCTACTAACAGCTCAGCTCCTACAACACTCAATTTGTCAAACAAACTCTCCCCGGTATCCTCAGGCTGTATAGGCACTTCCCTTACCGTCAGGATATCTCCGGTATCCATGCCTTCATTCATCTGCATAATGGTAACTCCGGTTACCGGATCTCCATTCAGGATGGCCCACTGGATAGGTGCTGCACCACGATATTTTGGCAGAAGAGATGCATGCACATTGACACATCCATATTTTGGCATATCCAGAATCTCTTTGGATAGTATCTGTCCAAAGGCAACCACCACAAAAATATCAGCTTCAAAGGTTTTTAAGGTCTCCACTGCCTCCGGTCTTTTGATCCGTTCCGGCTGAAAAACCGGAATGCCATATTTTAAGGCGCATTCCTTTACCGGAGAAAAACTCATCTCAAGAGATCTTCCCTTCTGCTTATCCGGCTGAGTAACCACTGCGGTAATCTCATGACCGGCCTTGATCAATGCTTCCAATGAACCTACTGAAAAATCAGGGGTTCCCATAAAAACAATTTTCATGTAAGACTACTCCTCTGTTTCCTCCACATCATCTTGTGTTACATCATACAACGGACCTTCTACTTTTTCCACATAAAGATGTCCGTCCAGATGATCATTTTCATGACAGATTGCCCTTGCCAGAAGCTCGGTTGCTTCCAGTTCAAAATAGTTCATATCCTTATCATAAGCAGCTATTTTCACATAATTGGGGCGGGTCACCTGACCGGATTTTCCTGGTACGCTGAGACACCCCTCCTGTCCGGTCTGCTCTCCGGAAGTTTCCAGAATCACCGGATTCACAAATACATAGGGGCCTGCTTCCACTTCCTCTGTACTGCAGTCTACTACGAAAATCCTTTTCAGGATGCCGACCTGAGGAGCTGCCAGACCCACACCGTTAGCATCATACATAGTATCTAACATATCCTCAATCAATTCTTTTATTCTGGGGGTCATTTCTGTTACCGGTTTGCAGATTTTATTCAGTACCGGCTCCCCCTGTTCTCTGATATTTCTAAGTGCCATATTCTCTCCTTCTTTCTTAAAACATAAACCCTCAATAATGCGACATGGGATCAAAATCGAACTGTACCTGCCCATCCTTTAAGGCCAACTCTCCAAGGTATTCCTCCATGGCATCCTTTGCCATGACCAGCAGATCATAAGAACTGCTTTTTAAATAAATCACATACCGGTAGATATCCTGCAACTTGGAAAGGGCTGCACTGGATGGTCCCACCGTAACCAGTTTATCTCTGGAAATATGCTCTTTTTCTGCTTTCTTTTTTATAAGTTCAGCCAGTTCTCCGGCCAGTGCCTGTGCTCGCTTTTCACTTCTTGCAGTAACCAGTACCGCCAGCATATGCATGGCAGGTGGATAATGGGCCAGCTCACGATACAGGATTTCTTCTTCATAAAAGCCCTCGTAATCCTGGCTTGCCGCATACCGGATACTGTAGTGATCCGGCTGATAAGTCTGTATCACAACTTCTCCCGGAATATCCCCTCTTCCTGCCCGTCCTGCCGCCTGAGTCAGCAGCTGGAAGGTTCTCTCGGAGGCTCTGTAATCTCCGGCAAAAAGGGACATGTCCGCAGCCAGGATTCCCACCAGAGTCACATTTGGGAAATCATGACCTTTGACGATCATCTGGGTTCCTAACAGGATATCTGCCTGTCCATCGGAAAAAGCAGATAAAATTGCTTCATAGCTTTCTTTCTTCCTGGTGGTATCCCCATCCATTCTGAGGATTCTGGCAGAAGGAAACCTTTCGTGAAGCTTTTGTTCTATGGCTTCTGTACCTGCCTTAAAGCCCAGAATATATTTGGAACCACATTCCGGACACTGATGCACCATGGGTTGCTCATATCCGCAATAATGACAGACCAGCCTTCCTCCCATATGTTCCGATAAAGACACATCACAGTGGGGGCACTTCATGACATGCCCGCAGGCTCTGCAGGATACAAAGCCTGCATAACCTCTCCGGTTTAAAAACAGCATCGTCTGCTCTCCGGCCTGAAGCCTTTGCTCCATAAGCTGATCCAGCTTTCTGCTGAAAATGGACCGGTTTCCTTCTTTCAGTTCTTTCCGCAGATCCGCTATTTCTACCCGGGGCAGAGTATTTCCGGTCAGACGCTCCGTCAGGCGGAACAAGGTATACTGTCCCATTTTCGCCTGATAATAACTATCCATGGAAGGTGTCGCCGATCCCAGCACCACGCTTGCCCCATGGAGCCTCGCCAGTTCCTTTGCAGTCTCTCTGGCATGGTATTTGGGCATGGTTTCACTTTTATAGGAAGGCTCGTGTTCCTCATCTATGATGATCAGTCCTAGTCGGGGAAAAGGGGTAAATAGTGCAGACCTGGGACCAATGATGATATCAATATCCCCTTTTTTCGCACGTTCACACTGATCATATTTTTCCCCGGGAGACAGTGTAGAATTCATCACCGAAACCCGGTCTCCAAATCGTTTATAAAACCGCATAACCGTCTGATACGTCAATGCAATTTCCGGAATCAGGACAATGGCCTGTTTTCCTCTTTTTAAGCATTCAGCCACCAGTTCTATATATACTTCCGTTTTTCCGCTGCCTGTAATTCCATGGATTAGATAGGTTTTTTTCTGTCCTCCATCAAAATCCTGCATGACCTGATCCACAATATGCTGCTGAGAATCACTGAGTTTTCGAACGGAAGCATTCTGCAAGCCTGCTTTCACCGGATTCCGATACACTCTGGTAACATCGATGGTGATCAGTCCCTGTCTCTCCAGACTGGATAAGGTATTCTGGGTCACATGAAGCTTTTCTTTTACCAGTTCATAGGGGAGATTTTCCTCTGTTACCAGTTCCTGCAACACCCGTACCTTGGCTTTCTGATGCTTTCTACCGGCTTCGAAAAGTGCCTCTGAAATAGCTTTCCCATCTACCAGGCGATGTATTACCTTTTTTTCCAGACTTTTCTTTTTCGTTCTGGATGGCAGAACGGTTTTCAGTGCACTGATCATGGTGGAACCGTAGGTGTTTTTCATCCACCAGGCAAGCCGGATCATCACACTGTCAATGGGCACATCCTCTGATGCGGGTTCCAGGATATCCTTGATTCTGGAAGGATCAAATTCCGGTTCCGCGACAATTTCGATCACATATCCCTGTCTCCTGGTACTCCCTTTCCCAAAGGGTACGACCACACTGCTTCCCACATGGACTTTGTCTTCCAGGCTGCCCGGTATTCTATATTCAAAAGGTCTATCTACATTTTCGTGGGAGATATCCACGATCACTTTTGCATACAATCCTTAGTTCATTCCTTCTTCTTTCAGGATTTCCTGAATCAATACTCTCTCATCCATAGGGTAATGGATCCCTTTGATCTCCTGATAATCTTCATGGCCTTTTCCCGCAAGAACAATGATGTCCCCGGGCTGACCATTTTTAATGGCATAACGAATGGCTTCCTTACGATCCGGGATCTCCACAAAAGCTCCATCTGTCTTTGCCATGCCAATTTTAATATCGGCAATGATATCCAGAGGCTCTTCAAAACGAGGATTATCCGAAGTAATGATAGTAAGGTCTGCCAGTTTTCCGCTTACCTCTCCCATCTCATAGCGTCTTAATTTGGAACGGTTTCCACCACATCCAAATAAAGCTACCAGCCGGTTTGGTTCGTATTCCTTTAACGTAGTCAAAAGACTTTCCAAAGCCATTGCATTATGGGCATAATCGATCATCAGCGTAAAATCATCGGATACCTTTACCATCTCAATCCGGCCCTTTACTTTGGCCTGTAACAGGGCTTTCTGAATATCCTCTTGGGAAACATCGAAATGCCTGCAGATGGCAATGGCAGTCAGTGCATTATATACGCTGAACCGTCCGGGTGTGGTCACTTCTACGTGGAAATCCATAAGGCCTTTTACATCAAATTCCACTCCCAGCTCACCGGGCTTTTTCACCAGTTCCAGGTTTTTCGCCTGAATGCTGGCATCTTCCCCCATTCCAAAGGTTTCCAGCCTGCAGGTATGTCCCTTTAGTACTTCCTTCCAGTGCTTATCATCACTATTCACGATGCCGGTACGACACTGCTTAAAAAGCAGCCCTTTGCAGGCCATATAGTCCTCGAAGCTTTCATGCTCATTGGGGCCGATATGATCCGGCTCTATGTTGGTAAAAATTCCCAATTCAAAGGTAAATCCCTGGGTTCTGTGAAGCATAAGTCCCTGGGATGAAACCTCCATGACACAGATCTGACAGCCTGCATCCACCATTTCCTTAAAATATTCCTGAAGCACATAGGATTCCGGTGTGGTATTATTGGCCGGAATATGCTTCTCTCCAATAATCGCTTCAATGGTTCCCACAAGACCCACTTTATAACCTGCATGCTCCAGAATCGATTTTACAAGATATGTCGTGGTGGTTTTCCCTTTGGTTCCCGTCACTCCGATCACTTTTAATCTGTCGCCCGGGTGTCCGTAATATGCTGCAGCGATAAATGCCATGGCATACCTGGTACTTTCTACCCGGATCACTGTTATTTTAGCATCTTCCGGAAGTGCGACATCCTTCTCTACGATCAGTACAGCTGCACCTTTTTCAGCTGCCTCCGCTGCTTTACTATGTCCGTCGAAATTAGCTCCCTGTACGCATACAAACATACATCCTTTTTCTATTTTCCTGGAGTCGTAAACCACTTCCGTCACCGGAACCTCCAGGTTTCCCCGAATGCATTCATATTCCAGCTTGTCGATCAATTCTTTACAGGTAAACATATTTGCGCCTCTCTTCGTTGTAAATATCTCTATATCATCTATACCTATGATATGTAAAAAAATATGTTATATAAAATATCTCTTTCCAACATACCTCTTTATAAGATAACATATTTCCGGTCATCTTAACAATAATTTGTCATAACCAGCTGAATACTTCTCTCACCCCGGTACTCATTTACAGAGGGGTAATAAGTCATGGTAACCGGTATCCCGGTCATTCCGGATGAAAAGACCATCCCTGTATCCCCGGGATATTTCTGCTCCAGAAAGGCCTTAAATTCCGGAATATCTCCAAAAAATACCATTTCTTTTCTTTCTCCCCGGTCATCCAGGATCTGCATTTTTGCCACATTACCATGCTTTCCGACTACACGCACTCTTTGCAAAAGCACCTCTTTCTGTGCAAATACAGGTTTGGGATTTCCTACACCAAAGGGTTCTAACAGTTTTAGTTCCTTTACAAACTCCTCTGTGGTATAAGATATGGGCATAGGTACATCAATATGCACCTTTGGTATGAAATCCTCTTCGGTTAATTTGCATGCTTCATTCAGTCTTGTTCGAAGCAGGTCCACATTCTCTTCCTGCATGGACAGTCCGGCCGCCATCTTATGACCGCCGAATTTATCAAAGAGCTCCCTGCATGCTGACAAACCGGCATACATATCGTATTCCTCAATGGAACGTCCCGAACCCTTGATGCCCTCTTCTCCTCTGGTCAGAACAATGGTGGGACGATTGTATTTTTCCCGGATTCTTCCTGCCACGATGCCGGCCAGACTTTCATGACATTCCGGAAGATACAGAACCAATATCTTATCCAGCTTTTCCAGATTTTGAATCTGCTCCTGGGCCTCTTTCACACTATGCTCTGTCATTTCTTTTCTGCTGTCATTCAGCTGTTTCAGCTCCGTAGCCAAAACCACCGCTTTCCCATAATCCTGTTCCTGCAAAAGTCGAAGGGCCCACATGGCACTTTCCAGTCTTCCGGATGCATTCAGACAGGGACCTAATACAAATCCGATATGATAGGCATCGATTTTTTCCGGTTCCAGACCATTTACCTGGATCAGGGCTTTGATTCCCGGATGCTTACTTTTCCGGATTCTTTCCAGCCCTTCCTTTACCAGAATACGATTTTCATCCAGAAGCTCCATCACATCGCATATGGTAGCAAAGGCTGCTGCAGCCATCAGGCCATCCAGCTGTTCTTCCAGTTCTTTTTCCTGGATATTTCCATCGGTCTCATTTCCATATTCTTTATTTATATATTCTTTATTTCCATATTTTCCATTTCCATATTTCCACAGTGCTTCCGCAAACTTATACGCAACAAAGGCACCGCATATTCCCGGAAACGGGTAGGTGTCTCCCGGCTTTTTCGGATCCACCACTGCTTCTGCTTTGGGAATTTGGTAGATTTTTTCTTCTCCATCCTGTATAAAAGGTACTTCATGGTGATCTGTCACAATCACCTGCATATGATTTTCATAAGCCAGAGCAATCTGATCCTTTGCTGAAATACCGTTATCACAGGTGATGATCAAATCCACTCCATCTGTAGCCGCCTGTAGGATCAGGGAATCATTTAATCCATATCCGTCCTTCATTCTGTGAGGAATGACCACGTCCACATTTCCTCCGGCTTCCCTGATTGCCTTTTCCAATATGTAGGAAGAGCAGATTCCGTCTGCATCATAATCACCGATAACACGCACTTTTTTCTTTTCTTTTATCGCAGTCCACATGGTCTTAACTGCTTTATCCATATCACCTAATAAAAACGGATCATAAAAATCCTTTTTCGTTCCATACAGATATTTGCGGATATCATCCATTTCAGTAATATCTCTGTTGCGGATAATTCTGGCGATCACAGGTGAAATATGAAATTCTTCAGATATTTTTTGAAAATCTGCTTTTTTTGCTGCTACAAACCATTTTTTCATAAATCTTTGTATCCATTCCAAAATGTGCGCCGCCGGGCGCACAGTAAGTTCAAAACATGTACGGTAAATAAAAACGGCAGGCATGAAAGCCTGCCGCTTTGTCTTCGTGTATTATTTTGCTTCTTTTTCTTTTTTGGTAATCTTTGTACGAAGTACATACCATAATGCACCTGTAATACATACAGAGGAGTATGTACCGCAAAGGATACCTGCCATCAGAGGCAGAGCAAATTCACGGATGCTGGAAACGCCATATACATAAAGTGCTGCAACCATGATAAATGTGGTCAGAGAAGTGAAAATGCTTCGTGATAAAGTCTGGGAAATAGACTGGTTTACCATATCCTGCAGATCATCTTTTCTGCTCATAGCTCTCATATTTTCACGTACACGGTCAAAGATAACGATTGTGGCATTGATGGAGTAACCTACAATGGTCAGCATACATGCAATGAATGTTGCACCTACGGAAACTCTGGCAACTGCATAGAATGCCAATACTACCAATACGTCATGGATCAAGGCAATGACTGCACTTGCGCCAAAGCGGATATCCTTGAAACGGATCCAGATATAGATCAGCATACAAACTGCAGCGATAATAACGGAAATAAACGCATCTCTCTGCATTTCAGAGCTGATGGTAGAGCTGATGGTTTCTGCTGTAATGGAATCCTCTGCAACACCATAGCTTTCTTCCAGCATGGTATTTACTGCTTCTCTTTCTTCTACCGATAAGGTTCTTGTCTTGAAGATAACCTGATTGCTTCCGGCTACTTTCTGTGACTGAACATTGGCATCATTGATGATCTGTTCAATCTGAGGAACGATTTCTGTATCTAACTGCTCTAAGCTGTAATCTTCATTAAAGGTAACTGCAGTCTGTGTACCGCCTACAAAATCCAGGCTGTAATTCAGAGCTGTTCCGGTGGAACCCTTCTGGATTCCCATGGTTACGAAACCGCCAACGATTACAACAATAGAAATTGCAAAGAAGATAGCTTTCTTTTCCAGGAACTTGATTGTTTTCCGTTCTTTTGCAGCACCAAACAATTTCAGGCTGTCACATCCCAGTTCAATAAAGGCATTCAGGATGATCCTTGTCACAACCAGTGAAGTGAACATGGAAAGAATAATACCAAGAGCTAATGTCTGGGCAAAGCCTTTGATCGCACCTGTTCCCATCACATTCAATACAATGGCAGCGATCAGAGTAGTTATATTACCATCTAAGATTGCAGAAAGAGCTTTTTTAAAACCAATCTGTACAGAAGATCTCACTGTTTTGCCTGTTGCAAGTTCTTCCCGTACTCTGGCGAAGATAATAACGTTAGCATCCACTGCCATACCAATACCCAGGATAATACCTGCAATACCCGGAAGTGTTAAGGTAAGATTAAATGCATCCAGTAAGATGATCACTAATTCTACATATACGCCAAGAGCAAGTGTTGCAGCAAGACCCGGAAGGAAATATACCGCGATCATAAATACTGCAATGATAGCAAAACCGATTGCACCTGCAACCAGCGCTTTTTCAATTGCTTCAGCACCCAGCTGTGCACCTACCACATTACTGCGGAGTTCTTCCAGTGTTAAGGAAAGACCGCCGATACGGATGGTAGAAGCCAGGTTGTCCGCTGCTTCAAAAGACTGCATACCTGTGATGACACAGTTTCCATCGGTAATTGCTTCATTTACAGATGGTGCACTGACAATCATGTCATCATACATAATATAAATCACATCATGAGTTGGTGCTGCCAGTGCTGTTGCTACCGCAAATTTTTCTGCACCTTGATCTGTCAATGTGAGTTTTACTACATATTCACTGTTGCCCATACTGTTCTGCTGGGTACCTGCCTGAGCATCTGCTACATCAGTGCCTTCCAGAACAACAGAGCCTGAACTGTTAAAGAACTGCAGGGAACCCGGTTTACCCAGTTCTGACAAAATGGCATTGGCATCGGATACCCCCGGAATTTCGATACTGATACGGTCAGCACCTTCCTGATATACCTGTGCCTCTGTACTATACTGCTGCACACGTTTCTGCAGTTTGTAAATCGTGTCGCTCATATCTTCCGCACTTGGATTTTCTTCTCCAACTACCTGATAGGTAATGCTGACACCGCCGGCCAGATCCAGACCAAGTTTGATGCTCTTTCCGGAACCGGAAGCAGTTTCACCCCAGCCATATACTGCTGTGTATCCGAAAAGCACCATGAGTGCTAATACAATTACCAGCACAAAGGCTGATTTTGCTTTGTTCTTTTTCATTTTTGTTTATTCTCCTTTTAATCCTCGGCCAGTGCCGCTTTTATCATAATTGCGCATTCCACGCGCTTTCTCTGCAATTCACACCCGATATCATAGGCATCGTTGATGCTTCCATGGAAATTGTAAGAGTTGGCAGCACATCCACCACTGCAATAAAATTTTGCAAAGCATTTCTTACACTTGTCCTTGGCATATACATTACATTCCTTAAAACAGTCCCGGATATCCGTTCTGACAATGCCTTCCTCCACATTGCCCATAAGGAACTCTTCATTTCCCACAAACTGGTGACAGGGATAAAGATCTCCCCAGGGGGTTACTGCCAGATATTCTGTTCCGGAGCCACAACCGGACAGTCTTTTGGCCACACAAGGACCACCTTTTAAGTCTATCATAAAATGGAAAAAGTTAAAACCCTTTCCTTCTTTTCTATAACGAATAATTTCTTTTGCCAGTTTATCATACTCTTCCATCAAAACCGGTAAATCTTCTTCCTGAATGGCATAATGATCTTCCGGCTTTGCCACAACAGGCTCTACAGAAATCTGTTTGAATCCCAAATCCGCCAGATGTAGTACATCCTTTGAAAAATCCAGATTATGATGGGTAAATGTGCCCCGCACATAATAATTCATCTGGTTTCTGCTTTCCGCCACCTTTTGGAACTTCGGCACAATCAGATCATAACTGCCCTGTCCACCACGAAACGGACGCATTCTGTCATGGACTTCTTTTCGTCCGTCGATGCTGAGTACCACATTGGCCATTTCCTTATTACAGAATTCCAGAATCTCATCATTTAACAGAACTCCGTTGGTAGTTAAGGTAAAACGGAATTTTTTATGATGAGGTTCTTCCAGGCTCCTTCCATAAGCCACCAGGTCTTTTACCACCTGCCAGTTCATCAGCGGCTCACCGCCAAAGAAGTCAACCTCCAGGTTGATACGGTTCCCGGAATGAGCCACCAGAAAATCCAGTGCCTTCTTTCCCACTTCAAAGCTCATCAGTGCCCGTCTGCCATGATATTCCCCTTCTTCTGCAAAGCAGTACTGACAGGCCAGGTTGCAGTCATGTGCGATATGTAAACAGAGTGCCTTTACGACAGTCTCTCTCTTTTTAAAATCAAAAATATAATCCTGATAAATATCCTTTACAAAAAGATAATCATCATCAGCAAGCGCAAGGATTTCTTCCACCGCTTCCTTTTTATCTTCATCGGAATAAGAAAGATCGGCAATTGCCTGAAGTGCACGCTCTTTTCTTTCATCTCCCTCAAGTCCCAGTTCATAAACCGGCTCAATCAGTGGGATACTGTCATAGATAATATCGTCTACCACATGGATACTTCCGCTATTGACATCCATGACGATATTGTATCCGTTATTTTTGTACTGATGTATCACTAAAATAAACTCCTTCTAATTTAAATAGGTGCTCTTCATCTACTCCCTGATGACACCCTCCAAACGTGTTCTCTAAACGTATAATAAGCAGCGAGGTCACCCGCTGCTTACATATACTGTATGAACAACTTAAATCACATCATTATTTGCCAACTTTTTCACAGCTCTGATTTCCTACTGTGCAAGATGTCTTACATGCAGACTGGCAGGATGTCTGGCATTCGCCACATCCACCCTTTTTCATGGATTCCTTTAAGTCTCTTGTTGTTAATGTTTTGATATGTTTCATAACATAACCTCCTGATGGTATGGATTCTTTCGATCTATGTAACAGGGAAATCTCAGATTTTCCCGCACATAATTTTAATCAGTATATCATAGTTTTTTTAACCTGCAAAGATTTTTCTTGAAAATTTTTGTTTTCTGATCTTCCGCTTCAGTTCTTCTTATTCATAGTGAACTGCCCACCGTCTAAAGCCAATGGGATTTCAGCAGCCCTATTTCAACTTAGCATGCCACCCAGCATTCCGCCACCCATGCAAAGAAGTCCTGCACTCCATTTTGCAAAAGCACCCGGAGCAACTTTATCATGAATTCCCAGGGATAATAGAAGAAGTACCACAAAATAGCAGATTCCCATCATGGCTCCAAACAGGAATTTTCTTTTCTTACTTTTTTTCCCTGTAATAAAACCTGCCACAAAAGAAGACAGTACATAAATAACCAGTATCCCTATTCTGCTTCCCTGCTCCGACAGGTTGGCTTTATAAGCCAGAAACGCCAGGAGCAGCAAAAGCAATCCTGTCACCAGATAAGCAATCAGCAGACAGCCCCCTATAAAAATAGCAATCTTTTTTCCATCTATCTTCCCATCTATGCCGGTTTGCATATAAGCCTCCTTTTATGGAAACACCAGCTCACTTTTTTGATTATTTTTCAAAGCTGTTTTCCAGGTTTCCTGTTAATCCATCTATATGCTTCTTGACAAAACAATATGCTTTCTCTAATATGAATATATTTTAATGAATATTTTTATGGTGCATTTCTTTATCATGCATTCTGTTTTCAGAAAACCTACCTATATTGTGAAAGATATTACGAAAGCTGTTTATGTTGATAAATGCTACGTTTCTTAGAAAGGAGCCTGCCTTGGATACCAAAAGTATCATACAATGTATCATTTTATTCTTATTACTGATTTTATCCGGATTCTTTTCTTCCGCCGAAACCGCCTTTACCTGTGTCAATAAGGTAAGAATCCGTTCTCTGGCGGAAGAAGGCAATAAAAGAGCCCTGCGGGTACAGAAAATCCACGAGCGGTACAGCAAAATGCTGAGTACCATTTTAATTGGAAACAATCTGGTCAACATTGCTGCATCCTCTCTTACCACCGCCATGACCATCCGGCTGTTTGGCAGTACTTTGATTGGGCTTAGTACCGGTGTGCTTACCTTTCTCGTCCTGATCTTTGGTGAGATCATTCCAAAGAACTGGGCCGGAAGCCACGCTGATAAGATTTCCCTGGCCTACTGCGGTATCATTGATGTTCTGATGTTTTTACTGACACCGGTCATCTGGATCGTGGATACCTTCGCCCATGCCATTCTTCATCTCTTCCATCTGGAAGCAGATCCCAATGCGGAGAACATCACAGAAAGTGAGCTGCGAACCTATGTGGAAGTTGGACATGAAGAAGGCGTTCTGGAGGAAGAAGAACACCATATCATCAACAATGTTTTCGATTTCTCTGATTCTCTGGCTGAAGAAATCATGACTCCCCGTGTGGATTTAAGTACTCTTCCTATTACTGCTTCTTATGAAGATGTGATGCAGATTTTCCGAAGAACGATGTACACCAGAATTCCCATATATGAAGATGATCCGGACAATATCATCGGTATGATCCATATGAAGGATTTCTTTTTTGTAAGGGATCCTGAAAAATTCAAATTAAAAAAGATTCTGCGAAATGTATATTATACTTTCGAGCGAAAAAAGACCTCTGATCTTCTGATGGAAATGCGTGAAAGACAGCAAAGCATGGCCATCGTTTTAGATGAATACGGAACTGCGGTTGGTCTGATTACGTTGGAAGACCTGCTGGAAGAAATCGTGGGAGAAATCCGGGATGAATACGATGACGATGAAGCCGAACTGATCCGCAAGGTAAACGAGCACTCCTATCTCATCGATGCCGGCATGAAACTGGATGATGTGAACGATGCTCTTCTTCTGAATCTGTCATCGGAAGATTATGACACCATCGGAGGTATCATGATCGAGGCTCTGGACAGACTACCGGTAAGTGGTGAAACCGTTATGCTGGAACAGGGTATTTCTTTGCAGGCAAGAGGCATCGCCCATAATCGAATCAAGCATGTATTATTAAAATTACCGGAACAGGATTAGGCCTGCTCCGGTATCTTTTTTATCATGATCTACTTTCCATTCTTGTATGTATTTTCTATAAGCACTTTACTTTTTCTTTTGGCAAATACTTCAAAAGAAGCTTTTCCAGTTTCTCATAGGCAATAGGCTTTGCCAGAAAATCCGTAAAACCATTCTCCATATACATTTCCCTTGCACCGGTTACTGCATTGGCTGTTAAGGCGATGACCGGTGTGTCCAGATTCCGATTACCCTCTGTGGTTTCAAATTTCTGCAGTGTTTCTATTCCATCCATGATCGGCATCATATGATCCAGGAAGATCAGATCATATTTTTCTTTTGTGATCATCTGCAGACACCTGGTTCCGGAATCCACATCCTCTATCTCCATCAGGGAATTTTTCAGCAGATTTTTCAATACCTTTCTGTTAATGGCATTATCATCTACCATGAGTATTTTTACGCCCTCTGCAATGAATTTCTGGTTAAACCGGTATTCTTTCTCCTGCTTTCTGATTCTTTCCGATAAATTTCCAATCGGTGTGTCATCCACGATTCCCTGCATGATTCGTACAACAAAGCAGGAACCTTCTCCATAAACACTTTTCACATCTAAGGAGCCACCCATCAGCTTAATCAGTTGCATGGTAATACTCATACCAAGTCCGGTACCTTCTATGCTTCGGTTACGGCTTAATTCTATTCTCTCAAATTCTTCAAAAAGCTTAGGTATATCCTCTTCTTTGATGCCAATACCGGTATCTTCAATCCGATACTCCATCATGATCTCATTAGAGTTTTCAGACCGAATTCCTTTTATTTTCAGCGTTACTTTTCCCTGATTGGTGTATTTTACCGCATTATTTAAGATATTGGATAAAATCTGACGAATCCGTATATCATCCCCACAAAGCTTGGATGGCAGAGTATTGTCCATTTCCAGAACCAGTTCCAGATCCTTTTCCTTTGCTTTCTGCCTGATCAGGTTCAGGGTATCATGAATCAGACTGCTTTGATCATATTCCACCGGAACAATTTCCATTTTACCGGAATCAATTTTGGATATATCCAGAATATCATTAATCAAGGCAAGGAGACTTCTTCCGGCCCCCTGAATATCAAAGGCATATTCTCTGATCTGCGGATCCGTACATTCCCTCAAAATCATTTCATCCATACCAAGCACTGCATTGATTGGCGTTCTGATTTCATGAGACATATTGGCCAGAAATTTTCCTTTTGCCTCATTGGCCATAAGCGCCGCTGCCTTTTCATTTTCCATAGCAAACACAGTAAAAATGGTATGAAAAGCTGCCCCACACAGCAAAGCCAGTATACCAATCGCCAGCATTGTTCCGCGGAAAACTACGGTTCGTGTGAAATACAGTGTAATCTGAGCGATAGCTGCCAGAAACATACACAACAGACCATATGCCACATATTTATAATCTTTTAGTTTGTCTGCACGTGCATCCATGATAATGCCATATACCAGGGCCAGAATAATAATAACACATCCCATGGTTACAAAGGGGAAAGTATCACCAAAACTTTTTATTCCAACTGCATATGTAACACAGGCATATATGTCCACAATAAGCAGAATCGACTGTACCACCGTATATAATTTTTCGTACCGTTTCTGTTGTATCGCATTGATATAAATTACAAAAGGGAACGGAATCATCATAACATTCAAAAAGGCGGCATCACTGACTACCGAAGTATTCGAGAAAATGAGCTGCCTGCAGGCTGAATTCGTGAGTAGCCAGAAAGACACCAGGATGACAGCAAATCCCAAATATCCTAATACCATCTTTTTCTTCCGGACTACATTGTACCAGATACTCAAGACCACTGTGATGATTCCCAATATCAGAGTTACCACTGCCGCAAACAGTTCCAGACCGCTGTCCCGTAAAATGAAGCTCCAGATTCCCATTTCATTTCCGATATATGGCTGATAAAGAATCCCTACATCTTCAATAATCTCAATCCTTAAAGTTTTTCCTGCATCTGCCGAAGTTATGGGAATCGGGAAATAACATTCCGGACTGTTTCCACCAAACCACCTGCTGTCTGATGTATCATAAGTGTAAATCAGCTCTCCATCTAAATAAGCCTTAAAATCCTGTCCACGGTACATGAGACAGGTCACTCTTGCATCCAGACCGTCTGGAATCACTGTTTCCAGTATTCTGCTATTGTCGTCCAGTGTTCCCGGTACTTCGATCGGTGTTCTGCTTTGATCTTCTTCCACCTGATACCAGGGTTCCTGATATTCCTGACAGATATTTCTGCCATTCAGATATTCTCTGGGCAAAAAACATTCTCCCAGAATCACATATCCAATTATAGTTGCTGCAAATATTCCAAACAAATATTTTACAATTTTCATACAATATTTCCTGTATACTCTTTTGAATCACATTTACATTAACATGTTTTGTGTTCTTCTGAATCACTTTCATACTAACATGTTTTTACATCTTTGGGTTCACAAAAAGGTGTAGAACGTTCAGTCCGTCCTGCACCTTTTTCTGTCTTTTACTCTTCTGTCTTTTCTTCTGTCTCTTCTGCTTTTTTATCTTCCCGGGCAACAATGGCAATACCCAGTTCGTCCAGCTGTTCTTGATCTACCACATTGGGAGCATCACTCATCAGGTCAGAAGCATCCTTTACTTTCGGGAATGCAATAACCTCTCTGATGCTGTCGGCATGGGTCAGCAACATTACAAAACGGTCAACACCATATGCAAGTCCTGCATGAGGTGGTACACCATATTTAAATGCAGTCAAAAGGAAACCAAAACGTTCCTGGGAAACTTCTTTGGACAGTCCTAATACCTCAAACATTTTCTCCTGTATATCATTCTGGTGGATTCTGACGGAACCACCACCCAGTTCTACACCATTTAATACGATATCGTAAGCTTTTGCACGTACACGTCCCGGATCAGAATCAATATACTCCCAATCCTCTTCCATAGGCATGGTAAATGGATGGTGCATTGCTTTGAACCGGTTTTCTTCCTCAGACCACTCCAGAAGCGGGAACTCTGTTACCCACAGGAAGTTAAACTGATTCGGATCATACAGTCCAAGCTGTTTGCCCAGTTCCAGACGGAGCTGACCTAAAACACCCCAGACAATGGTATTTTTATCTGCTGCAAACAGAAGAAGGTCTCCGTTTTCGCCATCCATAGCTTTTACCAATGCGGATAACTGCTCTTCGGTCATAAATTTAGCAAAGGAAGACTTGATACTGCCATCTTCGCCAATGCAAAGGTAAGCTAGACCTTTTGCACCACTGCCTTTCGCCATATCCACTAAAGCATCGATTTTCTTACGTGGCATAGCGCCCTGTCCTTTTACATTCAAACCACGGACAGAACCACCGTTTTCCAGAGCAGAGGTAAATACACCAAAACCGCAATCCTTTACTACATCAGAAACATTGATGAGTTCCATTCCGAATCTGGTATCCGGCTTATCGGAACCATATCTGTCCATAGCATCCTGCCATGTAATACGCGGAAGAGGGAGCTGTACATCTAAGCCGATTGCTTCTTTACAAACATGTTTGATCAGACGTTCATTGACATCCAATACATCTTCCACATCCACAAAAGATAGTTCCATATCAGCCTGTGTAAATTCCGGCTGTCTGTCTGCACGAAGGTCTTCATCACGGAAGCACTTTGCGATCTGGAAATAACGATCATATCCGGAGCACATCAGAAGCTGCTTGAAGAGCTGTGGAGACTGTGGAAGGGCATAAAAGTTACCCGGATGTACACGGCTTGGAACCAGATAGTCTCTGGCACCTTCCGGTGTAGATTTACAAAGGATAGGAGTTTCAATCTCCAAAAATCCTTCCTTTGCCATAAAGTTTCTCATCTCTGTCACGATTTTGCTTCGAAGCATCAGTTTCTTCTGGATATCAGGTCTTCTAAGATCCAGGAATCGGTATTTCAAACGGATTTCTTCTTTTGTCTTGGAATCTGCTTCTACCGGGAATGGAGGTGTTTCCGCTTCTGCCAGAATACGCGCCTGTTTTGCACGTACTTCGATTTCACCGGTTTTTAAGTTTTCGTTCACGCCACCGGCACGTTTTTCCACAGTACCAACTACTGCCACAACGAATTCACTACGCATTTTCTCTGCTTTTGCAAAAGCCTCACTGCCACAGTCTGCCTCTTCAAAGATGACCTGCAGGATACCGGAACGGTCACGCAAATCTACGAAAATAATACCGCCTTTGTTTCTCTGTTTCTGCACCCAGCCCATCACTGTGACTTCTTCTCCCACATTGGCTGCAGAAAGTTCTGCACATCTATGGCTTCTTTTTAATCCTCTCAATGACTCTGCCATTTCTTCATACTCCTCTGTTTCTATATTTTCAGGAATCTTTTACCTTTTACCATGTACAAGGTACTATCTGTAAATCAACGGTATTTCTACCTGGAATTTCAGTGCTTCCTTATCTACCTAGAATTTCAGTGCTTCCTTATAAAATTCTTTAAATTCTGTATAGCCCTGCTGTTCAAGCTGCTGCTTCTGGAACTTTTTGTTCTTATTCATACGGGTTACAAGTACTTTCTTGCCACTTTCCCTAGCCTGCTGAGCTTCTTTCATCACTTCAGTGATCACATCGGATGACACACCTTTTTCCATCAGGAATGCAATCTTTTCGCTTGCACCCGGTACTTTAAATCCATTTTCCATTAATAGCAGGATGATGCGTTCAAATCCAATGGAAAAACCACATGCAGGCACATCGTTACCAGTGAACTTACCCACCATCTTGTCATATCTTCCGCCGCCACCGCAGCTTCCGCCAAACTGTGGCATGGCGATTTCAAAAATAGTACCTGTATAATAGGACATACCGCGAACCAGGGTAGGATCAAATACCAGTTCAAAAAAATCTCCTTTTGCAGCATTTACGCTCTCCACGATTTCCTGGAATCCTTCTTTTACTTCCGGTGCCAGAACGCCATCCAGCTTGTCTGTAATATAAGCCACCTGGTCCTCTGCTGTTTCCAGACCTTTGAACAGATCCATATACTTATCTACCACTGCTGCATCATATCCGGCTTTCAGCAGTTCTTCCTGTACACCTTCAATGCCGATTTTATCCATTTTGTCCAGAATGATAAATACTTCATCATAGGACTCTTCTGCAAATCCGCTGTAGGCTGCCATAGCCTTCAAAATCTGTCTGTCATTGATACGAATCTGGAAATCCTTAAAGCCCAGCTTACCCAGTGTAGTGGTGGTAGCCAGGATCAATTCGATCTCGGCCAGATTGGAAGCTTCTCCTAAAATATCAATATCACACTGCATGAACTGGCGGTAGCGTCCACGCTGAGGACGGTCTGCTCGCCATACATTTCCCATCTGCAGTGCCTTAAAAGGAGAAGGAAGTTCATTGGCATGTGCTGAATAGTAGCGCACCAACGGCACAGTCAAATCGTATCTGAGACCGCCATCTACCAGATCATCTTCTGTATTTGCTGTCTCCAGATTCAGTTTCTCTCCTCGTTTTAAAATCTTAAAAATCAGTTTCTCATTTTCACCACCTGCCTTGCAGTTTAAGTTTGCAAGATTTTCCACGCAGGGAGTTTCAATGGATGTAAAACCAAATTTGCCATAGGTATCTTTGATCACGCTGATCACATAATCTCTGATTTCCATTTCCTCCGGCAAGATATCTTTCATACCGGTAACCGGTTTCTTACTAAGTGCCATCATTCTCTCCTCAGTTTGTCTTTTTCTTATTACACCAACTTATTATTTTACCTTTTTTCTCTATTCATTTCAAGATTTTCGAATCGGAAATTGAAATCGCTTTTTCTATCCAATCTAAGACTTTCTTTATCTGTAATCGAGATCACTCCTTATCCGTAATAGAGATTATTCCTTATCCGTAATCTCGCTGTGCAATGTCTGCAGAGATTTGATTTCTCCGGATTCATGAGATTTCAGATAAGTCAGCCCTTCCGCAGCTGCTTTGGCTGCCGCAATGGTAGTCATGTATGGAGTCTTTGTTTTGATGGCTGCTTTTCGAAGGTAACTGTCATCATGAACACTGTCTTTTCCTACCGGGGAATTGATGATCAGGTCAATTTCTCCGTTGGTGATTGCATCCAGTACATTAGGACGACCTTCATACAGCTTTTTGATCTTTTTCGCCGGAATACCAGCTTCTGTGATCAGATCACAGGTGTTTCCGGTAGCCACGATCTTAAAGCCATTTTCATGGAAGCTCTTTGCCACTTCTACTACTTCTGCTTTGTCCTTACGATTTACAGAAATCAGTACTGTACCGCTTGTAGGCAGTTTTGCCTGCACGCCTTCCTGGGATTTCAGGAACGCTTCTCCATAAGATGGGGAAAGTCCAAGCACTTCACCTGTAGAACGCATCTCCGGTCCAAGAACCGGGTCCACTTCCTGGAACATGTTGAATGGGAATGCAGCTTCTTTTACTCCATAATATGGAATGTTCTGCTCCTTCAAGGCAGGTACCGGTGATGGTCTGCCGGTTAATTCGCTGGTGATGATATCCGTAGCGATCGGCACCATTCTGGTATTACATACCTTGGATACCAGAGGCACGGTACGGGATGCACGAGGGTTGGCTTCCAGTACATATACCTTTCCATTTTCAATCGCATATTGCATGTTCATTAATCCCTTGACATGCATTTCTTCCGCAATCTTTCTGGTATATTCTTTAATGGTCTCTACATTTTCTTCTGAGATATGAACCGAAGGAATGATACATGCAGAGTCACCGGAATGTACCCCGGCAAGCTCAATGTGCTCCATAACAGCCGGAACAAAGGCATGCTCACCATCTGCAATAGCATCAGACTCGCATTCAAGAGCATGATTTAAGAAACGGTCGATGAGGATTGGTCTGTCCGGAGTTACACCGACAGCTGCTCTCATATAATCTGCCATGCTTTCATCGTCATATACCACTTCCATGCCGCGTCCACCCAGTACATAAGAAGGACGAACCATAACCGGATAACCGATTCTGTTGGCGATTTCAACTGCTTCATCCACCGTAGTAGCCATTCCGGACTCCGGCATAGGGATTCCCAGTTTGTCCATCATGGCTCTGAACTGATCTCTGTCTTCTGCCAGATCGATGACTGTAGGAGATGTGCCCAGAATCTTCACACCATTCTTCTCCAGGTCTGCAGCCAGATTCAGTGGTGTCTGTCCACCAAACTGAGCGATTACACCCAGCGGTTTTTCTTTTTTATAAATACTCAGCACATCCTCCAGAGTCAGAGGTTCAAAGTATAGTTTATCAGAGGTATCATAATCGGTTGATACGGTCTCCGGATTACAGTTTACGATAATGGTTTCAAAACCAAGCTTTTTCAGTGCCAGTGCTGCATGTACACAGCAGTAGTCAAATTCGATACCCTGGCCGATTCGATTTGGACCACCGCCCAGGATCATGATCTTCTTATTGTCTGTTACAGGGTTTTTATCCTCTGCATTGTAGGTAGAATAATAATATGCACTATTTTCAGTGCCGGAAACATGCACACCTTCCCAGGCTTCTTCCACACCTAAGCTGATTCGTTTGTTACGAATATCTTCTTCCGGAATCTCCAGAAGCTGGCTTAAATATTTATCTGAAAAACCATCCTTCTTTGCCTGGATCAGCAGTTCATCTGCGGGCAAAGAACCTTTGGATTTCAGGATTTCTTCCTCTTCCATCACCAGTTCTTTCATCTGGTTGATAAAGTAATGTTTTACTTTTGTAATTTCAAAGATTTCATCTGCGGTAGCACCTTTCCGAAGCGCCTCATACATCAGGAAATGTCTTTCAGAGGAAGGAGTCGCCAGTCTGCGAAGCAGTTCTTCCTTGGAAAGGGTATCAAAATCTTTGGCATGCCCCAGTCCATAACGACCTGTTTCCAGGCTTCGGATAGCTTTCTGGAATGCCTCTTTGTAGGTTTTACCGATACTCATGACTTCGCCTACTGCGCGCATCTGAGTACCTAATTTATCTTCCACGCCTTTGAACTTTTCAAATGCCCAGCGTGCAAATTTGATCACTACATAGTCTCCGTCCGGTACATATTTATCCAAAGTTCCATATTTACCACATGGAATATCTTTTAAGGTAAGACCTGTTGCCAGCATAGCGGAAACCAGAGCGATAGGGAAACCTGTCGCTTTGGACGCCAATGCGGAAGATCTGGAGGTACGAGGGTTGATTTCGATGACAATGATTCTGTCTGTTACAGGATCGTGAGCAAACTGTACGTTGGTACCACCGATCACCTGTACCTTATCTACGATTTTATAGGCCTGTTCCTGCAATTTTTTCTGACATTCTTCTGAAATAGTAAGCATAGGTGCAGAACAGAAAGAATCTCCTGTATGCACACCAAGGGGGTCGATATTTTCAATAAAGCAGACAGTGATCATATTGCCTTCACAGTCCCGGACTACTTCCAGTTCCAGTTCTTCCCAGCCAAGGATAGATTCTTCCACTAAAACCTGTCCTACAAGGCTTGCCTGAAGACCTCTGGCACATACTGTTTTCAATTCTTCTTTGTTATATACAAGGCCACCGCCGGCACCGCCCATGGTATAGGCAGGTCTGAGCACTACCGGATAGCTTAATTTATCCGCGATAGCCAAGGCTTCCTCTACCGAATAAGCCACCTCACTTCTGGCCATCTCGATGCCCAGAGAATCCATGGTTTTCTTAAATTCAATACGGTCTTCCCCACGTTCAATGGCATCCACCTGTACACCAATAACTTTTACGTTATATTTGTCTAAAATACCCTCTTTGTATAATTCCGAACAAAGATTCAGACCAGACTGACCACCTAAGTTTGGAAGCAATGCATCCGGTCTTTCTTTTGCAATAATCTGTTCCAGACGTTCCACATTAAGAGGTTCGATATAGGTCACATCTGCAGTTTCCGGATCTGTCATGATGGTCGCCGGATTGGAGTTTACAAGTACGATTTCGTAGCCCAGTTTACGCAGTGCTTTGCAAGCCTGAGTACCGGAATAGTCAAATTCACAGGCCTGTCCGATGACAATAGGACCAGAACCGATGATTAATACTTTGTTAATATCTGTTCGTTTTGGCATAAAATTCTCCTTCGTTTTCCCTGGTTATTTTCCCAATTTTGATGCATATATGCAGGATACTATCTGCTTCCGTTTTTGGCATCGTTTTATTATAGCATGCAGTATATTCACATTCTAGATTTTTTATCTGCATTTATAATGTTTTTCTTTCATTCATATTCCTAACAGACTCTTACTTCTCAGAAATCCATTTCCAGACCGATCTTCAGCTGATGAACGCTATCTCCAAGCTCTTCTTTTAATATGTCGAAAGCTTTCTGGCCGGTACAATGTCCTGTATAGACCTGCTGGATTCCTGTATCTTTTATCCTTTGCGCCAGTGTGCGCACAAAGGTTTCCGATTTGTTGAAAAGATGAAAACCACCAATTAAGGCCACGATTTTTTTCCCCAGAAAGGCATTTTCCACTTCATGAATGATGGTATCCGCACCACCATGACAGCAGCTGTTAAAGATGACCAGCCCCTCATCTGTCTCAAACACCAGGCTTTGCTCATGAGAAAAATCATCCGGTCTCCATCTGCCATTTTCTTTCCGATACATATTTTCCCTTTTACCGATTTCTTGAAGTCCATTTGTAGTATGTGGTATCAGATGCACACCTTCCATGATTTCATAGTTTCCTGAAACCCTTTGAAAACGTTTCGGATACTCTTCCAGAATCCCCTTCGATATTCCTATATATTTATGAACAAACCATTTTTTGAAATAGCAGTTTTCCCCACAGGTATCTCTTACATAAAACCGGGCTTTCTCATTCTTTTCAAAAAATTCCTTCATACCATCCGCATGGTCATAATGGGCATGGGACAAAACCGCTGCATCAATCTCTTCTACAGCCACTCCAAGAATCTCTGCATTTTTTGAAAAAAGACCGGAGGCTCCCACATCCAGAAGAAGCTTTTTCTCACCGTATGTTATATAAATACATAGTCCCCATTCCCCTTTGGCCTGTTCATTTCCGATATTATCTACGATTACTTTTGCATGCAATTTCATAATTTTTCACCCTTTGATTTTTCTCATCCTATGAATTCTCTCTATGAATTTCTCTCATCTGATAAACTGTATTTTCCAATAGTTATCATACCCATTGTAAAATAACCGGACTATTTTTTCCATCCCAAATACCTGTATTTTACATTCAAAATTCCAGGTATGGGTAGAGGATGATACATCATTTGGCATAGTATAAGTGCCTGGACCGGATATGACTTTATAGGACCGGATCAGATAGTTCTGCCATTCTCCATCATCATCTTGAATACGGAATTTGATCGGAATAATACTTCCATCACTTTTATGCTGGCATATGACATCCAGTTTTCTTTTACTTTCACGAATTACTCCCATACTTTTCTCCAGTCAGAACATATGTTTGTCTATTTATAATACATATTTATTATCTTCGAGTCAACACTCAAATGTATTTTTAAATTCCAGTTGGCAAGAGTTAATCCATAACTGGAATTTAGTTTTTCATTTAAGTTCTTCGAGTCAACAGGATTTTATCAAAAAAAGAACCGGCATGGTTGCCCCATAATAGTGAGGAAACCATGTCGGATTCTGTAAGATGTTAATATCTGTACTTGTTTGAAATTGGCTTGCTTAAAAATAATATTCCTTCACCTTCCCTTTCCCCGACAGTTCTATACACCCTAATTTGCCATCCAAACCCTTTCGGTATGCATTACCACAGTCGATACACCAGAGCCTGTCTCCTATTCGAAGAATATCTGTATTATTTTTTGTTTCTTCCGGAGCATATTCACCTGCATCACCTGCATAATAGCGAGCTCGGAATGTGGGGATATGACCAGTCACTGTGGTATACATTTTGTTGATCTTATCATCCTTTGCCTTGCTAAAAATTTCTGAAAGAGTCTCTTCCCTGGTTTCTTCCTCGGTTTCTTCCCCGATTCCTTTCTTTACAGCAATAGCAGTTCTTAAATTGTGCGATATAAGGAACTTTCTTCTATATCCTCCAATATCCATTTCCATCCACCGGGGAAGTGTCATATTATCACCTGCTTTCTAATGATTAATCCAATATGTGCTATTCCTCTTTCTTCTTATCCTTTATCCGGTTCTCTAATTCAGAAGCTGCAATACTCAACGAAATACCTCTCCGTTTCAGAAGACAAATATTTCTGGCAGGGATGTCTGGTGCCATGTTGAGGATA
>CAMFGH010000030.1 GCA_945949875.1 uncultured bacterium | reverse complement strand
GAGCATCCGGAGCAACCATGCTCTTGCTCTTAGGATCTTCGTAAATAACACGACCAACCATCATGTTGATGATATCATCTTTTGTACAATCCTTTGTAATCAAAGTTCCTACATAAGTACCATCACGCATAACTGTTACACGGTCTGTGATAACCTTGATTTCATCCATACGGTGGGAAATATATACGATACCAAGCTGCTGCTCACGTAAATCGTTGATAATCTTGAACAGATCTGCGATTTCAGATTCTGTTAAAGCTGCAGATGGTTCGTCAAAAATAATAACCTTTGCTTCGTGGGAAATCGCTTTTGCAATTTCACACATCTGCTGTTTACCTACAGTCAGATCACTCATAGTAGCTTTTGGATCAATGTCGATGTTCAGACGATCAAAAAGTTTTCTTGCCTCTTCATTCATCTTTTCATCATCAATCTTGATGCCTTTTTTGAACTCACGTCCAATAAAGATGTTCTGTGCTACTGTCAGATGACCTAACATATTCAGTTCCTGGTGTACGATAACAACACCGGCATCCTGTGCTTCTCTTGCACCATGGAATTCTACTTCTTTTCCTTCATATATAATGGAACCGGAATCTTTTGTGTAAATACCGGTTAACACCTTCATCAGTGTAGATTTACCTGCACCGTTCTCTCCCATGAGGGCATGTACTTCACCTTTTTTTACTTCGAAATTAACATGATCTAAGGCATGCACGCCAGGGAAAGATTTATCAATATCTTTCATCGTTAAGATTACTTCGCCCATTCTTTTACCTTCACCTTTCTTTTTTGTAACAGCCTTTGCTTAGTTCTTTCTACGTCTTGCAACAACGTCAGCATATACAGCAACGATAACAATAAGACCGGTGATGATCAGCTGATAATCTTTTGGGAAACCAAGTGCCAGGATACCTTCCTGCAGCAAAGCGATAATAAATACGCCGATTACAGTACCACCGATAGATGCAAGACCACCTGCCATGGATGTACCACCCATTACACAACCGGCGATTGCTTCGTTGTTGTACTGATCGCCATAACCAGGCTGAACGGTTGTATAAGCACCTACAAAGAAAATAGCACCGATACCAACTAATACACCACAAATAACGTATGCAAGCATTAACCACTTTCTAACATTTACACCAGAAAGTCTAACTGCTTCTCTGTTGGATCCAAGACAAAGAATGTAACGACCTGCTTTTGTTTTGTTCAGGATGATAGCACAAATAACAGCTGCCGCGAGGAAAATGATAAGGCCAACCGGGATATTGCCTACCTTAACCAGTTTACGGAACCATCCGCCCTGTGCTGCCTGTGGCCAGCTGACGGACTGTGTTTTTGTAAATACAGAAGCGATACCTTTTGCAATATTCATACTCGCCATAGAAACGATAAATGGTGGTACATCCCAGTACGCTACCAGGTAACCGTTCCAAACACCAAACAGGAAACCAACCAGAATGCTGATCAGTAAGCTTGGCAGCATCGGTACGCCATAAGATGTCAGGCAATAACCTGAAATAAGTGCACAACAGAACATAACTGGTCCGATGGAGAAGTCAATACCGCCTGTTGCAATTACGAATGTTACTCCAAGTGATAAAAAGCCCAGGAAATATGCGTAGTTCAGTGCACTTAAGATACGTGGAAGTCCTGCAAACTTGTCGGAAGCCACACAAAACAGCACGTACATAAGAATCAATACACAAACTAATACGATTCTGTTAAATCCCAGTTTTTTCACAATTGGATTCTGCTTAATTTTTTCCAATGTTCTTCCCTCCAATTTCGGGTGACTTACCTGTCACCTTTTTTATGTGTAACGCGAAATCCTTGCCTATCCTCTGTAAAGTCTTTATAATAGTCCGAAAAGACATTACATTAGTTAAGGGAGGATTTCAAAAACAATGAAGAAAAAGATATTAACCCTGTTATGTACCATGACCCTTTTGGCAACCATGTTGCAGGGATGCGGCTCCACTAATTCATCGGATCCTACTCCAGCCTCAGAAGAAACTAAAGTACAGTTACCTGACTGTCCTTTCTCAGAACTGAAATGGGATGCCACGCCGGATGATGTTTTTGCATTAGAGGGTGACAAGTATGAAACCTATGATTCCATTTATAATGGTGTCACTTACTCTTTCACCAAGAGCTATCTGGACAATCCCGGTACCATCAAATATATGTTTGATGATAAAAACGCTCTTATGTGTATTGCCTGGACATATTCCGGTGATATCAATGACTTAGAACCTCTGCAGGCTTTGTATGATACCATTCACAGCTCTCTTGTAAGCAAATACGGTGAAAGTGGTTACCATAACGGCGGCTCAACCAGTAGTGGTGATGTCTGGTATATGGAAACCGGTAATGTACTGGTAGCTACTATGATAACCAATGATGCCACAGCGCTTCAGTATTCTTATCTTCATCCGGATGTTTCACATGAGAAACCGGTGAATGCACCAGAAAGCAGGGCAGAATAAGCCAATATCTCTCCTGTATGAACCTTATTATAAAATTCTTATAAAATATTTTTAATAGAAAATTTTCCTTAAATAGGTGAAATATTTCAGTTGCTCTCACGGAATGGGAATAATAATTTTTGATTTTCTTCTGTATATATCGTATCACTTGTGATCAGTACAGAACCGGAATCAATATCCTGGGGCATCTCGGTGCTCAAGGATATCTGATAAGCCATCGAGACTCCCAGGTATCCCATATTCATAGGTCTTTGTACCACAATGGCATCAAAGACTCCTGCCTCCAGCATTTCCACTTCTTCCAAAGAACTGTCAAATCCCACCATGGTAATCTGTTGTTCCAATCCCAATGCTTTCACAGCCCGAGCCGCTCCCACTGCAGAGTACTCATTCATTCCGAAAATGATATTCATATCCGGATGTTCTTCTATCATGTCGCAGGTCACCTGAAACGCCTTGCTATAGCTGGAATCGCAAAAGACCACATCGGCAATCTGACTTTCATACTTTCCCAGACCTTCCCGAATCCCCTGCTCCCTCTCGGCTGCAGTGGAAGTTCCTTTTACATGTCCTACTATTCCAATGACACTATTTTCATCTATGTCATCTTTCACAAATTCACTCATTTTTCGGCCACCTTCCACATTATCGGTGGCCACAAAGGCAGCTCCAAGATTTTCAGAAAGTTTAGAATCGATAATCACCAGTTTAATTCCCGCTTCCTGAATCTTTCTGGCATAAGGAACCGTTTCTTCATAAGCACTAGGTGCCAGTACAATGGCATTGGGCTTCTTTTCGATGGCTTCTTCAATGATACGGTTTTGTCCGTTCACATCTGTCTCTGCTGCAGTTCCCATAATGGCCAGATCGATGTTTTTTTCCTGGGCTGCAAGTCTGGCGCCTTCTGTTATAGCACCCCAGAAGTCATTATCCTCATCAATAACCTTGGGAATCAAAATGACACTAATCCCAGCATCTGTCCTGGCACTTCCTGTATAAGTGGAAATAGAATAAATCGCCAGTAGCATCAAAATAGTAGCTACACCAGAGGCAATAAATACCTTTCTATTTTGTTTCTTTCCCATGCTATACCTCCCCCAGTGTGCGATACGGAATACGAATCGTGGCTGTGGTGCCTACACCCTTCTCACTTTCAAAGGAAAGCCCATATTCCGGACCATAATGCAGCTGTATTCTTCGATGTACATTGAGCACGCCTACTCCGTTTCGTTTATGATCAATCACACGTTCATCAAAAATGTGTTCCAGCTGCTCTTCTGTCATGCCCACACCGTTATCCATGACACGAATGATAATATCATCCTGCTCTTTTGCCACACTAACAGCCAGCATACCTTTTCCATTTTCTTTATATTTCAACCCATGATAAATCGAATTTTCCACAAGGGGCTGAATCAAAAGCTTCACAATTTCTATTCCCAAAACCCGTTCATCCAGATCAAAGGCATATTCCAGCTTGTCCTTATACCGCATTTTCTGAATCACCAGATAGCTTTGGGTATATTCTACTTCCTCACGCAATGTAACTATTTCATTTTTATTGCTGATACTTCGCCTCAAAAGTCTGGCCAGGGAAGAAGTCATCAGCACCACGTCTTTTGTATTACCGTCCTCTGCCATCCAAATAATGGAGTCCAAAGTGTTATATAAGAAATGCGGATTGATCTGAGCCTGCAGGGCATTCAGTTCACTTTTACGCTTTTCTCTCTGTTCCCTCACATTACGGTCAATCAACTGCCTGATTTCTGCCAGCATTCGTTTGAAGGATTGCACCAGATCTGCAATCTCATCTGCAGAATCAGGTTCCTTGATTTCCACATCCAGTTCTCCATTTTCTACCCGCTTCATGGTTTCACGCAGATTGAAAAGGGGCTTTGTGATCACATCCATCAGGGTAACAGAAAGCATCATCGCAACCCCAATCAGTGCAACCGCCATGAGATAATATAGCACCTTAATTTTTTCAAGAGATGCCAGCATTTCTTTTTCATCCGTCACCCCCACAACGCTCCAGCCTGTTACATCAGAACGGGTAACTGTGTACATCCTCTGTTTATCTTTGGAATAAACAGTGCCATTTTTGATTTCCTGTACTTTGTCAAATTCTTCTTCCCAGAAACCACTGTAAATAAGCTGCTGCTTCGGATGGTAAATCAGATTTCCCTGGGCATCCAGAATAAAAACATACCCTTTAGTCCCCAAATTCAGATTTTCACACAGATTTCTAATCGAGCTGTAATTTAAGTCTACAAACAGAACGCCTCTTTTCCCGGAATCCTTGGGTCCCAATATCCCTTTGCTTAAGGTAACCACCCAGGGATATTCATTCTGCACCACATTTTGGACATGGGAAGAGGTCAGACTTTCCCCACCGGCAAGTGCCATCTGATACCATTCCTGGCCTTCCAGATTGGCATAAGGGTTCATCACCGTTTCCTTATCATTGATCAAATAGCGATGGTTTTCCCCAATGATACCGATATTGTAAATATCTTTTCTGCTCTCCATTAAGGTCTTAAATTCCTGCTCCACACGAGTTCCAAAAAGAGCATCCACAGTGCCTTCGGAAAACAGGTAACTGGACACATCCGAGTCACCGGTAACAATCTGGGCGATGTTTTCCATATTTCCAATATAAGAGTCAATATTTTCATTGACCATTTTTAACAGCTGGGCCGTATATTCCACCGACGTTTCACGGATTACCTTTTTGCTTTGCTGTAAGGAAATCAACATAAAGCTGATAACCGCAATGGCCACAATCAGCAATAGGGAAAGATTAATCTTTCCCTGCAAGCTCTTAAAATAACTACTTTTTTTCTTCCCCAACATTTTCCTTTGTCCCTTTACAAGCTATTTTGCACTGCTCTGTTTCCTCTTACACATGCTATTTCCCACTGCCCTGTTTTAACTGTTTCACATACTCTGTGGGGGTCATCCCCATATGCTTTTTAAAGATGGAACTGAAATAGTGGGGGTCATTATACCCCACTGTAAGTGCCACTTCATAGCTCTTCATATTGGTGGTTTCCAGCAGATTTTTTGCTTTTTCCATGCGCACTCTGGTCAGTGCCTCAACAAACGTTTCACCGGTGGCATTTTTAAAAATAGTACTAAAATAGCTGGTACTTACACAAAGATGAGCACATACCATATTCAGTGACATGTTCACATTCATATAATTTTTATCAATATAATCCATCGCCAGAATGGCCTGCTTTTGATTTACGCTTTCCCTTCTGCCTGCAATATCCATGGAAAGTTTCTTACACAAATCCAGGAATTTCCCTTCCACTTCACTTAGGTGCTTATAGTTTGAAAGGTGATGAATGAACTGCACTTCTTCCTGTTCCTGGGAAATGTCAGAGGAGCAGTCTTCCAGTTCTATTAATATGGTAAGGACCACATTCTGCACATGCAACAAAATCGTTTTTTTCTCACATCCGGAGGCTCTGAACTCACGAAACATTTCCTCCACAGTTTCTTTCAGCTCTTCCAGCTGATTCAGTTTGATCATCAGTACCAGTTTTTCCACCCAGCCGGATGCCTGGATCGGGGTATGTACTTTTGGCATGGCAAAATCTTCGCCATACACAAATGCATGGTCTTCCAGAAGGAATTTATTATCTCTGGCACGATTTACGCTGACGTATGACTGCCCCCATTCTTCCGGCTTTGTCACTGTTTTTCCCACCATAATGGATACCTTCAGTTTCATATAGCGTTCCATGGCATCGATGATTTTTTGTCCCACTAACTCCACACGCTCTTTGACACGTTCCGGCTTATCCGCCTGGAAAATACATATACTTTGATTCTCTGTGTTCTGAAAGAAAAGAATGTCATGTTCGTCTTCTACGATTTCCCCTGTTATATTTCCAATGGAAAAATCAATCAAATCCTCTTTTGCATCCGGATAAAGTTTCAGAAATTCTGATGCATCTTCCAAATCAATGGCAACAACAGCCTGATAATTTCCCTGCAATACAAGGCCCAGATGCTCCATCTGACTTTGCACATCTTTTTTCAGATAGCTGCCTTCCAGCAATCGATTCAGGAAATGACTGCGCAATGTAGGCATATTCTTTTCGTATTCCTGTTTAATCTTCTCAACCTGCACCTGTTTTTCCATGGATGCATCCAGTTTTTTCCGAATCTTGTCCAATTCTTCCTTTAGTTCAAAGGAAGTAATGGGTTTCAAAATATAATCGATCACTTCATATTTCAGGGCACTCTTTGCATAGTCAAAATCATCATACCCGCTAAGGATCACTACCTTGATCTCCGGATGATTTTCATGGATATAGGATGCCAGCCCAATGCCATCCATAATCGGCATACAGATATCCGTCAGAACCAGATCCGGCAAAAACTCTTCCACCATTTCTATGGCCTGCTTTCCATTTTCCGCTGCACCTACCAGAGTAAAGCCGGCTTCTTCCCAGGGGGTATTACGGCTGATGGCCTGTCTTGTTAAAATTTCATCATCTACGAATAATACTTTGTACATTTCCGTTCTCCATCTGCATGTTTCTGTGTTCTCATTCTGTATTACAGAATCATTTGTTTCTTCATAAGCGTGTCAAAAGCAAATGTCGTCTGCTTCCTGCACGTACATAAATAGTATACACTATAAAGGACATACTCTGCGACATAAAAATACCGAATGAATCACATTTCCTGCCATTCATTCGGTATATTAGTTTGCTTATTTTGCTTTACAGATTCTTACTCGGCGATTACTTCTTTGCTGTTCCTTTTTTTACATGCCGATTATTTTTTCGCTTTCTGAATCACATCCAGATAGGTCTGGTATGCAGCTTCCCAAGCCTCAGCATCCTGTGGCTGATATGCTGCAATCGGCTCTGAATTTGCAATGACTTTTCTGGCCTCATTGATATCTTTGATTTCTCCGGATACCATCAGCTGCAGTGCAATATTACCATATACAGTAGCTTCGATCGGGCCGGCGGATACTTCACGTTTACATGCATTGGATGTTAACTGGCAAAGCATCTTACTCTGGATACCGCCACCAACCATGTAAATCTTGTCATAGTGTTTACCGGTACATTCTTCAATCTTTTCAATGGTATTTCTGTATTTCATAGCCAGTGACTGGTTGATGCAACGTACGATTTCACCCACTGTCTGAGGTACATACTGTCCGGTCTGTTCGCAGTATTCGCGAATTCTTCTTGGCATATTTCCGGATGGATTAAATCTTGGATCATCCACATCTACAAAGCATTTCAGGCCTTCTACTTCAGAAGCCATCTTTTCCAGTTCCCCAAAGCTGTATTCTTTTCCTTCCCGGATCCACTGACGTCTGCTTTCCTGAATCATCCAAAGACCGATGATGTTTTTCAGGAAGGAAATCTTTCCGCCATAACCGGATTCATTTGTAATATCCAGTTTGGAAGATGTTTCATTGATCAATGGCTCATCCAATTCTGTACCAAATAAGGACCATGTTCCACAGCTCATAAAGATGAAATCTTTTTCCTGTGTAGGTACAGCGATCAGAGCACTCTGGGTATCATGTCCTGCTACTGCGATCACATCGATGTCACCTTCCAGACCAAGTTCTTCTTTGATGGCGTCTGTCACCTTACCGGCTTTTGTACCACAGGGAACGATCTTTGGAAGGATGTGTTTTGGGATACCCATAGCATCCAGAATCTCTTTGGACCACTGTCCTGTTCTGGCATCCATCAACTGTGTAGTAGAAGCGATAGACAGTTCTGCATTCATTTCTCCTGTCAGGAAATAGGCAAAAAGGTCCGGAGTCAGAAGAATCTTATCTACTTTTTCCAGTACTTCCGGGCGATCCTGAACCAATGCCAAAAGCTGGAATAATGTATTAAATTCATTAAACTGAAGGCCAGTGATCTTATAGATTTCTTCACGCGGCATCAGCTCAAAGCTTTTTTCGATACGCCCCACTGTTCTGGCATCTCTGTAATGGATTGGTGTCTCTACCAGCATGCCTCTTTTATCCAGCATACCAAAGTCAACACCCCAGGTGTCGATACCGATACTGTCAAAACCACCTGCCAGTTTTGCTTTCACCATACCCTGTTTCATTTCAAAAAACAGTCTTAATGTATCCCAGTACATAGTGTTTCCAATCATAACCGGGTCGTTGGAAAAACGATGCACTTCTTCTAACGTGATCTTTTCCCCATCATAGGTACCAATGATGGCTCTACCGGAAGATGCACCGTAGTCAAATGCCAATACACGTTTTTTGCTCATAACGTTCTCTCCTTCTCAAATTGTTACAACATTTTCCAAAGCCATGTGCAAGCACAGACTTTACATCATTGCTTACATAAATCAAATTTGGGAAGCAGGCAAGACCTGCTCCCCAAACATTTCACTCTTCATATTACTTGCATTTTCAGCGAGCTATATAAAATTCACCTGCGCAATTAGCGAGTTCTCTTATACATAGGGCCATATGCAGCACATGCTCTGTAATCTGCACCTTCTTTATCCATACCGAATGCATTCCAAGCTGCCGGTCTGTAGATA
Organism: uncultured bacterium; assembly: GCA_945949875.1. Lineage (GTDB taxonomy): Bacteria > Bacillota > Clostridia > Lachnospirales > Lachnospiraceae > 1XD8-76. Next base: position 19,185 of record CAMFGH010000030.1, on the reverse strand, counting down.
TCTTTTTCAGGTACGTTGTGCATACATACAGGAATTCTAAGAATAGAAGCAAGTGTGATCAGGTCAGCACCGATGTGACCATAAGAGATTGCACCGTGGTTAGCTCCCCAGTTATTCATAACAGAGTAAGCATCTTCAAAAGCACCACCTGCTTTTCCATCTACTCTTGGCGCAAACCATGTACATGGCCATGTGTAGTCTGTTCTCTTCCATAATGTATCAGATACTTTTTCAGGAAGTGCTACTGTCCAGCCTTCAACGATCTGAAGTACAGGGCCAAGACCTTTTACAAGGTTCAGTCTGATCATAGTTGCAGGCATTTCTGTCTTGGTTTCAAATCTGGAGGAGAATCCGCCACCTCTGAAGTAACCATTATCAGCTGCACACCATTCTGTAGCATCCATCATAGCTTTGATATCTTCATCAGTTACATTGTACCATTCTTTCATAACCGGTTTGCCATCTTCTGTACATACGCCGGAAGCATCCAGACAGCATGCACCGGAGTTGATCAGGTGGATGATACCGTTAGCATCTTTTGCATGACCTTCCACGTCATAGCCTGTTACTCTCTTGATGGATTCGCCGTTCCAGCATGTACGAACGTCAGCGAACATCTGCGCTCTGTTTGTCAGCAGTTCCATGAACAGCATGGAGATACCATTTAATGTATCGTTTTCTGTAGCAAGTACCATTGGTTCTCTTGCGCCGGTCCAGTCGAAGGATGTATTCATGATAGCTTCTGTAAAGTCAGCGTTTGGTTTGTAGTCTGTCCACTGTCTCTGTCCCTGGAAACCACCAACGATTGCGTTGTGTCCAACTGCTTCTTCTTCACAGCCTTCCGGAAGGTTTGGATTACCCTGATACAGGTCTTTCACGATGACGGACATCTTAGCGATGAATTCCCAATCTCTTTCTTTTCTTTCATCAGAACTCTTAACGAATTCAGGGTTCTTGTCAAGACCTTCTTTGCAGTTTTCTTTAATCCATTTCAGGCATGCCTGATATTCATCTTCATTGTAGATATGTTCATCGATTCTTCTGAGGATTTCAACTTCATCAACAGATTCAACACGGAGTCCAAGATATTCTTCCATGAATGCCTGATCAATGATAGAACCGCCGATACCCATACACTGAGAACCGATCTGAAGGTAAGATTTACCTTTCATAGTAGCTGCTGCAACTGCTGCACGAGCAAAACGAAGCAGTTTTTCTTTTACGTCAGCGGGGATTTCCATATCGGTAGCTTCTTTTACATCTTTACCGTAGATACCGAAAGCCGGAAGACCTTTCTGTGCATGTGTAGCAAGTACGGATGCCAGATATACAGCACCCGGTCTTTCTGTAGCATTCATACCCCAAACAGCTTTGATCGTGTCGGGATCCATATCCATTGTTTCGGAACCATAGCACCAGCAAGGAGTAACAGTAATTGTGATAGCTACACCTTCATTTTTAAACTTCTGAGCACAAGCTGCGGACTCTGCAACACGTCCGATTGTTGTATCAGCGATAACAACCTTTACAGGTTCACCGTTGGAATATTTAATATTTTCTTCTAATAATTTAGCAGCTGATTTAGCCATACCCATTGTCTGATCTTCCAGGGATTCTCTTACTTTAAGTGGTCCACGACGACCATCGATAACCGGTCTGATACCGATTGCTGGGTATTCGCCTACAAATCTGTTCTTTGCCATGATACATTTACCTCCACTATAAAAATAATATTTTTCTGCTTTGCCGGAGACATTCTGCCCCAGCGATTAGATTAATTATACAATATTCTCAGGCAATAGGTAAGCACTTTTATATTATTATATAGACATTTTTTGTGATTTTTGTAGACCAGATGAAAGCGTTAGGGTATAATTACCATAAATCTTGGTTTTTTGCCTGTTTTTATATGCATTTTTTCTTTAATCTGCCGAATTCAAGGACGAATCAAACATTTTCTCTTATTATTTTGTTGGAAAAATACATCCTTTTCCATTTAAAATAATTTGTTTTATCGGTTTTGTCCTTTGATTTCAGAGAAAATAAACTGTTTTGTAGCAAAAAATGTCTGTATTATTTATGTTGTTTGTAATGTTTATGATGGCTGGGTTGCTTATGTCGTTTATGATTGCTATGTTGTTTGTGAGTTTATAATGGCTGGAATATCAGTTCCGTGATGAGGTTATGTTATGAGGTTATGTTATGAGAGCGTTTCATGAGGTTCGAAATTACACATCAGATTTTATGGTATGGCATAAAGAATATGAGAATATCAGTTTCATTGCCCACTGGCATCGGGAAATTGAGCTGTTATATATCAAAAGAGGTTCTATCAAAATGCAGGTCACCAATCATTCCTTTACCGCAAAGGAAGGGGATCTGGTCATCTGTGATACCGGCGATATTCATTACAGCAATTCCTACAGTAAAGGTTCTGTGCTGGATTTTATCATTTTCGACACAGGTCTGATCAGCAACCACTACCAGTATCACTATTTTTCCAAACCGGTTCTTACAGCAAAAGAGATGCAGGAAAGCGGTCTGGACAACCTTCTGCTCACTTTGGAAAAGACTATCGATGAGGAGCTTTCCGATCGTAAGGAATATTATCAGGAACTGGTACGTGCTGCACTCCATGATTTCTGGTTCCGGCTTTTACGGGTCATGCCGGTAAACCAGGAGCCCGGACAGATGCAGAACCGACGTATTTCCATGCTTTCTGATTTTCAGAATCTTCTTTCTTATATGGAAGACCATGCAGACAGTAACATCACTTTGGAAAAAGCAGCGGAAATGATGCACTTTTCTCCCAGCCATTTTTCAAAAGTGTTTAAACAGCTGATTGGCATCGGGTTTGTAAAATACCTCAATATTATCCGCATTACACAGGCATCAGAGCTGCTGATCCATTCGGATTCTACCATCACCCAGATCGCGTATAACTGTGGATTCCAGAATGTCCGGACGTTTCACCGGGTATTCAAGGAAATCACCGGGATGACACCCACCGAATACATTGCGATACCGGAGAATCATACCCACAACTTTACCTATTACAAATCCAATTCCAATATCATGGCCTATGCGGAGAAGGATCCTCTTACGATTGTGAAATAAGGGGCTGTTTTATAACATTCTTTTATAACATTCTTTTCCAACATACACCTTTCCCGATTGTAAAGCGGACAGATTCATGCTATTCTATATGCAGTACCAATACAACTATTAACCATACTATTCAAACGAGGTGACACCATGACACTAATCTATCAAAACATAAAATACCTTCGTGAAAAGCAGAACATGTCTCAGGGAGAACTGGCTGATTTATGTGGTTATACTAATCGTTCTTCCATTACCAGAATCGAAAAAGGACAGGTCGATCTCCAGTACTCCAAAATCGGTATCTTCGCAAAAGCACTGGGAACCACACCGATCGAGCTGATGTATGTGGATTTAAGTGCCGGCGAGGTAAGTTCCAATGCCCGGATTTCTGCATACCTTGACCTTTTTAAAAGCTTCAAATCCAAAGAAAGCTTTGATGCAATGGATAAAAAAGCCCAGAAGAAATATGCGGACCTCACTTCCACATATCTTGAGTTAAATGAGAAAGGTAAAAACGAGCTGGTTCATCATGCCCAGCTGCTGGATAAGATTCCGGAATTACACGAAGCTTTGGAAGCTTAATTTTACTATGTGATTCATCCATTTTTATGATTCAAAATCCCCGCCATCGGCGGGGATTTTTCATTTCATAGTCCTTTTCACAATATGCTATTTCTTAATCATCTGAAATGGATATATTATTCTTAGCAAGCAGTTCTTCCATCTTTTTTACATAGGCTCTGCTTTCCTCCAACTCTGCATTCTTAGCATCTATTACTGCATTCTTTTCTTCTATTTCCTCATTCTTTTTTTCTATTTCATCATTCTTTTTTTCTATTTCTTCATTCTTAGCATCCAGTTCTGCCTGCACTTCTTTCCGAACTTCTTCCCGAGCTTCTTCTCTTATTCCCTCACTATAGTTGCACATATCGTCTACCTCTGCTTTCATCTTGGAATTCATTGCGATATTATACTCTGATTCTAACATATTCATCTTTTCAGGATCACTTCCATCACATCACTTTCCAGTTTTTCCATGGGCAGATTGCCATACTGGTTTTTCTGCTGAATTTTGAAAGATGTAATGGTGTCCCGGACATACTTAGGCGGATTAAAGCAGAGCCAAATGGAAATCACCTTTTTTACCTCGCCATAATTAGGTGGGGTAAACTCCTGACGTATTTGGGAGGATATCATCCTGGCACAGTATACAACCGCTCTCTTTATAATACTAATGTCAAATTTGTTCTGTGCTTCCACATTAATGATCAGCTTAATCAGATCACCGTTATTCGGATACCGCACAAAAAAACGAATATCAAAATAGACTATCCCTTCATTACACTCATAATCTTCTCCATTCATACCGGCAATCCGCTCACTGTTCTTTTCGGAAAAGATTTTGGTAGTTTCTGGTTCTAACCTGACTTTACTGATATCCACTTCTCCTTCTATCATATCTTCAATCTCTGATGTTTGAAAATCTTTGAATTCTTCCACAGAATTCTTTAGGATCCATGCAAGAATCACTTTGTTAGCCAGAAAACCCTTAATATTCCGATCCAACAGGTTGTCTGGACTTTCTGCTTTGGAAAGCCACTGGCCTAGCAAATTCAAATTCGCCATACCATTTCCTCCTTTGAGTATATTTAGTTTTACATTTGTGAAACGGTTGGCGAATGCCAAAGATCGAAGCATAGATACTTCGAAAGATGTTCACACATATGCTTTAGATACGTTTACAATACATCAACAATTTGTTTTTGTCAACTATTTTTTCCCATCTAATCAATCACATATATTTTCCTATCAAATCAATCCCTATCAGCGCAATCCCCTTTGCTTTTCCACCATTGATTCGGCTCAACAACTCCTTGATGGAGTCACAAGGCCCAACGACCCTTCCATCACAATATACATTATGACCGGTATACTGCTGCTTTTCTTTGGAAATATGAATGGTATGCACTTCTCCTCGGATATCATTTCTGTCATTATACATGGTCAGGATCAGACTTTTACAACGCTTTGCTACGTCCTCAAACAGCGTTTCATCGGTCACAAACTCTGTCTGAAACCCATGCTTTTCCAAAAAGTCTCTGATTGCTTTAGGTGCAGTCCCGAATTTGCCGGAAAGGACCATTCCGTCCTTTTCAAATTCTGCAATCATCTGCGCCAAAGACATGATATGCCTGTCCATCAGACTGTAGATGGCATTATAGGTTGCAAATATCTCACACCCGGAATACTGCATTGTGGTTTTACCAAACAGCATATCTCTATAACTGTTTTGGTTCTCTATATATCCACCGCACCTTTTTATCTCATCCAAATGAGTCGCAAAAGCCTCCTCATTTCCTGCAATATGAGTCGAATAGTTTCTGCGGAAAAGCTTCTGAAGCTTACGCAACAGTTCAAAAGTTTTTACAATGGTTTTGTTTTTGATATGCCTTGGGATAAAGGCATAGATTCTTTCTGAAAGTTTCATAATTATTATTTCTGCGGAAATGGAATATTATTAGCTAAAAGAAGTGCTTTCAATGCGTCAATCTCAGGCTGCAACTCTGCACGCATTTCCTCGCGTCCTTCAACACGTCCTTCGGCACGTCCCTCTACGCGTCCTTCAGCCTTTCCATCATTCCATACTTCAGTATCATGCATTACAGTCTGCATATATTCATTCCCCCAATCTTCACGCTTTCTTGCTTCTTCAACGCTTTCTTTCAGTCGTGTGGTTATCTCGTCAGTTGCTTCCTCTTTTTTGAAAGGTGTACTTATACAGGCCTTTCCAAAATGGATCAAATGAATTTTCCATCTTTTTTCATCTGAATGAATTTTTCCCGTTGTGGGCAGTCAATCACCTCTATCTTTTCCAGCAAAAGTGCCCCCAACAACGCTTCACAGTTTTCCGGATTCTCCATCACCTTTCCAAACATGAAAGAGTCCCTAATTTGCAGTTTTTCATACGTACACAAATATTTCTCCTTCCCGCAGGAGCTTCCGTGAAAATCCCCTGCTTTAAATTTAGTAAAATTGGAATTTAAAAGCATAGATTTTCAGATTGCTGCTTTGCAGCTTTAGAATTCAGAAGCCCGGACGGGCAAAGATAAGAAAACTTATATGCTTTGTAACAAGCATCATATAACAAAGGTATTATTAGTGCAATAAAATATTTGTACTTCGTTGATTCTCATTTGGATTATTTATCTTTTATGATTATCACATTATTTGTTCTAACTCAGGTATACCATCGTACATCTTCTTTTCATATTCAAACCATAAGTCCGAATAAAGAGCCAAATCTTCATAAAAAACACCGCTTCTATATTTCCAGGGTTTAAGAGCACTTCCGAGATAATGTATAATATGCGCATTATCTCTCAGATAAGAAGTAACATTAACGTACTCTTTTGGATGATTAAAAAGTTCCGGATAAGAAGCATACTTTATTTTTCCACGCATCAGTTCCCCCACATCCAAATTCCAATGTAATGGTGGCAGGTTGTATAGTGTCCATGGAACAAATTTAACTTTATCCGAATACATTATATTCAGAATGTCCTGATCAGGGCAATAATAATTACCGGCTTCACGTATAAAAGCGTCAATAATATATCCAGTGCTTCGCATTTTGCGAAGATAATCAATATTCATAAGCATTATTCCGGCATTAAAATATTTGCAGCTTTCTGGCATGTGTATACCATCTTTTATAAAATATAATTCTTTCATATGAAGATGTATATCTTCACAAACTGCAAATGGACACCCCTCTTCCAACTCAGTATTATATAATTCCAACAAGTCTTTTTTAATCAGCATATCTCCATCAAGATATAGTATTCGATGTACCGAATCCGGAAGCATATTTATTGCCAATATTCTGTAATATGTTTCATGGGAATACTGTTCTTTTGCTTTTACCATTTTAGCAAATTCATCCCCTACATCCAATAGAATCAGCTTCTTATTTTTAAATGCTGAAAGAATCATATTTAATCTTTCAATATCTTCTGATGTCAGATTATGATAAGCCAAATAAAAGTCAATTGGAATATCCTGATGGCTAAGGCATACCGAATACAGCATTACAGAAGTTGGTACCATAAATGATGTATTCGTAGAAAATAAAATATTCATATATAATCTCCCTAATTATATATTCTTCCTAATCATTTCATCCGTAAATTTATCATCTTGCGAATAATTATATCGAAACTATTACGATTTTATTGTTCATTCAATAGGGAGTGTACATTCTCTTCCGTCTCTTCCAGTGCTGCCCTATGCTGCAATCTCAGATGCAAATCAGCCACCTCATCATCCCGCAGGCACTGCCTTACCATGAAAATCATCTTGCTGCACTCTGACAAATCGAAGATATGCTCGTCTGCAATGACATCCCGATTGTGAACCGTTTGTGAAAATGCGAAAATAATCTGATTGAACAGGAATGCTTCACTCACAGCATTCACAATTTCATTATGCCTGTTCACATCGAAATAGTAATCGCATTCTTCAAACAATTCATCCAGCACAGTTTCCTTCACACCGGGATAGAGCTGCACGTTATCATAGCTGGCAAAATCCATAAGCTTGGAAGACATTTCTGTCAGTGCCGCTATGTTGAACTTCATCTCCGGCAAACCTTCCACCAGTTCTTTCAGCTTCTCGATTTGATCCGAATTGGTACAAATCAAAGCAGTCGGTGTATTGGTATGTTCCTTCTGATATGGATATACATAGCCGAATCGTTTTACTATCTGCTCATCCGCCCCCAGTTCAATCAGCTTATCATAGGCATGTCTTTTCTGCACCATGATTTGTCCTGTACGGGTTGCATCACCATCCAAAATCATCTGCATATTTCCCGGTATATCCGGTCTTTCACCCTCCTGCCAAAAGAGGATATCTCTTTTCCCATTTTCCGGCATTTTCTGTGAAACAAAAAATGGATAAGAAAGAGAATTGAACAGAATTCTGCAATTCTCAATATGCTGCTCCTTAAAGAAATAGATTACCATTTCTGTCTTAGATCGGAAAATTTTTCTTTTCCCCTCATCTTCCAGAATAATCGCCCCGGTAACATAGTTTTCAACAATAATTTCTTTCCCATCCGGTGAAAAATACGTTTTATTGATTCGTTTCCCCTTGGCATCAAAAACTGTTCTGGCAAAACAAGCACCATATTGATTATAGTGGTCCCAGGAGCGCACAACCCCTTTATCATCCAGCCACTCTACGGTTTTCACCAGACGCTTATGTAACGGTTCTGCATAATAAATATGTCCCATTTCATGATTCAGATTATGGATTTTTCCGCTTCTGTTATCTGCAGATATTTCCCAATATTCCGGAACCGTTATCTGGTTAAAATATAAAGGTTTCCCCGGCAATTCCTCCATTTGCTGATAATCACCGATATAATAACCATATACGGATATAACATTTTCCGGCAAGAATCCGTTGTCATCGATCACGATGACAGGAAAATCCAATCCAGCCATCCAGAAAGAGGTGTGCAGATTCTGACTGTCCATGCCATAATCATCAAATAACAATACGATATCATTCATCTTACAACCTCCTTCCATCTCTGCTCGATTTTCTCTGTCAGGTATTGTTCCGCAATCTCATAGGAACGCTGATGAAAAGCTTCCATATCATCTGTACTCAACATCTTTATCATGGCATCTGCCAGCAATTGTATTTTTTCTTTTTGCTCCATCCGGTCATTGATTGGGATAATATACCCATTCTCTCCCTCCCTGATGAAGTTCTGATTGCCATATCTGACATCAAAGCCAATGATAGGAAGACCTCCTCCAATCGCCTCTAACAAGGTAAGGCCAAATCCTTCACTGGTTGAAGCGGTAAAATATGCATCATAGTTTTGATAGACTTCGTCCAGTTTCTGCTGACCACAAAGCTTCACATAGCTATCACAGTGATGCTTTTCCATCAACTTTTGAAGTTTTTCCTCTTCCACTCCTTTTCCATAAATGTCAAGAGACACATCCGGAACCACGCTATGTACCTTAACCACAGCTTCTATCAGCCAGTCCACATGCTTTTCTGAAGCAAGACGGGAAGCAGTAATCAATCCATGCTTCTTTCTTCCGTTCTCCCCCGGATAACGCAGCTTGGACAAACTGCCCACAGGAATCGTGATCACATTCGGTCGGATTCCTATATAATGTTCGAACTGCTGTCTTACCAGTTCAGACTGATTCTCTGTGGCACAAACATAGAAATCTATATGCTTATGCTGTGCAAAGGCATATTCATAATAGTTGTTCCAAAGAATATAATCCTCATCTGTACTGCCTTCACTAAAATGATCTGCATGTATCACGATTCCAACCTTTGCCTTTCCTGCATGTTGAAGGATGGATTGTCCGATTCCGGTTGTACGGTCGATAATCACAATATCATCTTCTGTCAGTTGCAACCGCTCGACCATGTAACCTACAAACTCCTCTTTGGAATACAAAACTCTGTCAGGAAATCGATACATTACATTTTCTTCTTCATCAATAATCTCTTCATAGGCCAAAGAACCATCTTCGTTAAAGAATCGTCTGGCATACAAATGGGCAGCATTGTCAAGTGGTGCATAGTATTCCGAAAACAATTTACAATGATCAAAGAAATCCTTACGAATCAGGCAGCCTCCGGAAACCATCTCAACACGATGAACCAAATCACTGGTTTCATCCTGCAGATAGCAGGTATAGAAATTTCCCTGACCACCAAATGTGTATCTTGCCTTTTTCCCTTCCCTTGTAAAAGTAAAGGCTTCTCCCTCAAAGGCTTTTTCTACGTCCTTTAATGTATAGGTCAACGGAGAAACCTTATGATCCGTAAAAAAAGAATACAGCCATATTACCTCATGATCCAGCAAACCAATATTCTCCGTTAAAATCTGAATATTGTCCTGATTGATCATATCAGTAAAAATAAACCTTGCCTCTGCCCCGATATTTCGAAACATTCTGGCTCTGTACACCTGGGCGTACTCTACGCCACTGGATGCCCAGCCAATTCCCAGATTAAAATTGTAAATCATACAAACTCCCTTTCCACATAACAGTACTACTATGGTAAAACCATATGGATTTCACCCTCTTCGTCTGTATATACATTACTCAGCAAAACATTTCTCATAATCTGATTTAAAATAATCTTCTCCATCTTTTGAAATGCTTCCAAAGCATCACTCTGATACTCACTTAAAAGATTACGTTGTGCAGAGGTCCTGCCGGAAATAGCGGACTGCAGCTGCTGCAGATAATCCACCTGTTCAATCCATGCATCATCGATTGCCTGTAAAGCAGCCTTTCTCATAAAGACCTTCATGCGTTCATCACTTCCCAGTTTCTTTCTCTGCTCCAAATAGCCTTTTCTCGCCCTACTCACCAGATACTTTTCCACCATTTTTTTATCGTGTCTGCTTTTCGCCACTTTAGGTGTAACAGAATTTAAGTGATAAGATATATTATCCAAGGAATATCGAATGATTTCTTCCTTGGAAATTCGCTTAGTGGATTCTAAGAAAACTCTGATATTTTTCCTGGAAATATCAAGCAGTACATTCTCATCAAAGGGATCTTCATCCAGCAACCGGTCTCTGGTATCATAAATCAGTTCCCTTTGTCTGCTCATAACCTGATCATAATCCATTGCCTGCTGTCTTGACTGTACTGCACGTTCTTCTTCCACCCGCTGCCCACGATTTATAATATGCCTAAGCTTCTGAAGCGAAATAGATTTTTCTTCCTCCACATACTTTACAACAGCCTTTGGATCTGACTGGGATACAATTTCATCCTCCAAGGAGACAAAGAACTGACTGCTTCCCGGATCCCCCTGTCTGCCGGCTCTTCCCCGAGCCTGTCGCTCCAGACGTATATTGGCAAGTCGGCCGATTCCAACCACAAAGAGTCCGCCCAGCTCCCTGACGCCTTCGCCAAGCTTAATATCAGTTCCTCGGCCGGCCATGGAAGTCGCCACAGTCACGGCACCCTTCTGTCCTGCCTGCTTGATGATATCTGCCTCCCAAAAAGCATTGTTAGCATTTAACACACTATGAGGTATTTTTTCTTCTATCAAAATGTGGGAAATAATATTAGTTTCCCGAATGCCGCTGACAACCACCAGCACAGGCTGTCCCTTATGATACAGTTTTTCCACCAGGTCCATTGCCTCCGAGAACTGGTCAGTAGCATTTGTAAAATACTGATCCGGAAGATCCTTTCTGATAACCGGCTTGTTGGTCGGAATCCTAAGAACGCGAGATCCATATACACGAAACAGCTCATCTTTGGCATCATAAATGGTCCCACTCATCCCCGCCATTTTGGGGAACAGGCGGAAAAAATTCTGGAACGTAATGGCTGCCACAGAACGATTATCCTGTGAGGCATCCATTCCTTCTTTGACCTCGATAGCCTGATGCATACCACCACGCAGCTTTACCCCGGGCATGCTTCGTCCGGAACCCCGGTCCAGCAGATACAGTTCTCCATTTCTGGAAACCATATAATCTTTTTCTTTCTCAAAGAGCGCATGCGCTTTTAGCGCCAGTGTCACATGGCGGTTTATTTCAAAATATTCCTCTGCATAGAAATTATCGATTTGGAAATAGGATTCTGCCCGCTCCACACCTTCCTCGGTCAGCCAGACCTTCTTTTCCTCTTTCTCATAATCCACCCCTTCCTCCAGGGTTGTTACAAAAAAATCCGCCATTTGATACAAGTTCGACTGTACACGTGGAGATGCTGATATAACCAGAGGCGTGCTGGCCGAATCCAAAAGCACAGAATCTGCCTCATCTATAATTACATAATAGAAAGGACGCATAAACCGATCCTCAGCATCCTTGACCAGATTGTTAAATAAGTAATCAAATCCAACCGTCCCATGGGTGGAATAAACAATATCTGCAGCATAGATTGCTTTCTTTTCCTGATTGGTAAAATGCTCTTCCTTCTTCTGTACCCCTGCTGCCACCGTCAGTCCCAGGAACCGATAGACCTTACCCATTTCCTCCGCATCACGAAGTGCCAGATAATCGTTGGTGGTCATCAAAATGACACTTTTTTCCGTTAATGCATTTAAATACAAGGGCATAGTGGCAACCAGGGTTTTTCCCTCTCCGGTATACATTTCTGCCAAATACCCGTGATGCAGGGCGATTCCACCGATGATCTGACTTTGATAAGGCTGCATGCCCAGCACACGATAATCTGCTTCGCACACAGTAGCAAACGCTTCCGGCAAAAGAGACTCCAGGCTTTCTCCCCTGGCAAGTCGCTTTTTAAAAAGCTTTGTCTGGTTCTGCAACTGCTCATCAGAATATTCAGCCAGTTTTTCCTGATGCTTTACGATGGATTCTAATATTCTTTTATACTTTCTCAGAGCTTGTTTCTGACTCATCCGTAATATCCTTTATGATAATATAATGAAAATGAAATTCCGTCATTCCACTATTGATAAGCTGTAACCGATAACTATAGGTTTTTAATGGACACTTGAAGGTAGTGACTCTGTCCCTGATATTGACAAATCCTGCTTCGTTCTCATATCTGTCAAAAAACACCAAACGAAACAGAAAATGCTCCCTTGGAAGGCAATCCATTTCCACGATCACCTGATACTCACCTTCCCCATCGATCAGCGGAAGACTGGGTTCTATTCGATTCATCTGAATATTGGTTCTGGAATACCACTGTTTGATGACAGTTCCCGGAGGCATCAACAGATTATGAAATTCCACATCATCTCTTCCATGAAATGTAATCTCCGAACCATACAGATAGGTATCTGATGTATATTCATCCCAATAAACAACCCAACTGTCGTTCATTACTTTTTCCTCCTAAAGTCTTCATACAGAATCTCTTTATACTGATCCTTAAACCACTGAACCACCCCATAGGTATCGTCGTTGTGTCTTCCGTGCAGTCCTTTTCCATAGAGCTGTGCTCCGGAAGAACGAAGATGTGATACCAAATCTTTATATGCTGTGGCATCATAATCATCCTCTATCATATATGCCACCACAAATTTGGTATTTCCCCAATCTGCTTTATCGAACTTATCCCAGTAACGTTTATTGGCTTTCTCAACTGCTTCCTCATCCAGACTTCCACACAGATAATTCAGGACATCGATAGAAGTAGGAAATCCTCCCGGTCGCAGATACTTCTCATTGGAAGCGATATTGCCAATACTGGTAAGAGGTTTTCCCACCAGAATCGCATGTGGTGCAAAGTCGCATCCATAGTAAAAGGCACCAAAGGTTCCCATGGACAATCCGGAGAAAATCATCTGATGACTATCAAATCCAAGCCTTTCCATATACTTTCGGATAATCTTATATATCATGCCTTCGTATTCTTCAGAACCCAGATAAAAACAACCGCCCTCCAAGCGTGGCTCCGAGATCAACAGAAACGGGCAGCCCAGATGGCGCATCATATAGACGCCTTCAAAGCCCTGCTGGGTCTTGTATCCTGCAAAATATACATTAAAAGGAGGCTTCAAATTACCCGGTTCAAAATAGCAAAAGATTTCTTCCCTATCGGAAGTCACATAGCGTTCTCCTCCCGGCAAAAAATGTCCATACCCCCGTCTGGAATATCTGTCATGCAGCGCGATAATCCGCAGCATGCCTTCCCCTTTTGCCAGCACAGATACAAAAATCGGTCCTTCCGGCAAAGGATTATCAATGGTAACGATATTTTCCATCTCCTTTTCCATAAAAAGCCAATGATTTTGGATCGTAGAAATACTTCCCTGCACAAACTGCGTGATTTCCAGCTGTATTTCAACTTCCCCTGATTTCTCATATTCCAACCAGAAGTCAATGGCCTGCCCATGAAAAAGAGGAATCGGGTTTCTCCAAAATACAATCTGTGAAAAATCATCCCCAAAATGCCCCTGCATGGTCAGACTATAATATCCGTCCCATTTCACAGAGCCTTTAAAATCCTGGGATAAAGACAGATTTCTGTGGTTATATTTCTCTCCATAAGATTCCGGAAAATAATTACGTAGTTCAGAATTCAAAAAGCTTTCCAACTTTCTCTTCTCCAGAACCTGTCCACACTTCTGCTCAAAATACTCAGCAAAATTTCCTTTGCGTTTCACTTCATCTGTCACATAGAGGCGGTGGCAGATAGTAACCTTCTTCAAAACTTCCAATTCGTTATGTCTGGGAATCCTGTCAATCATGACCAGTTCAAAGGGGTTCTCCTCTGATACATCACATGCATCAAAAAAAGTCCACGCAATCTGTTCAGACAGTGTATATTGTTTACTCCAATCTTCATTCCCCAGTTGCAATACTCGTATCGTGTTCAAGAGCCTTCAGCACCTCTTTCCATTTTGTCACCAGCACCTTTGTGGAATACTGTTGACCAATCTTATAGGATTCCATTCTGGCATAATTCCAATTCTTCAAGTCACTTAAATAGAAATCCATAGCATCTGTGATTTCACTCACATCCTGTATCAATTTCCCGTTTTTATCCGGCTGCATAAACTGCGTCTGATTCCTCACAATCTGAGGTAAACCGATACTAATACTCATCACCTGCAAATACAGTTCCGGTTTTTCTCTCAGTTCCAGAAGCAGTCTCTGTTCCTGCATGCATCTGCTTACTTCAAGCTCCGTGATACACTGTTCTACCAGGAATTTCGGTTCTTTCTTTTGTCCCATATCCAGCCTGTCTATGCCTTCATTTTCACCGGCCACAGCCTCCTGCGTTCCTGCATTTTCTTTCAGATAATTTTGGACATTATCCAGCAGATTTTCCTTTCGTCTATAGGTAGATTCTCTGGTAAAAAGACAAACCCGTACGTTCTCTCTTTCTTCCATGTAATGATATAATATCAAAATCAACTCACGTAACAGCTCGTCCGGCATATGATCCACAGGAAGCATTACTTTTTGCACATGTAACTGCTCACTGATCCCCACGTCCTCACGGGTATCATAAGGAGAAATATCTATCATACGACAATCCTCATCTCCTATAAACTGACGTAACTGCTCCGTGGTAGCCATGGAATCCGTAATCACATAATTGGCCTCAGATATCATATTTCTTGCTTCCGGATGTTTCTCCAACAGGTACCTCTCTCCATAAAAGGACAAAATATTCTCCCGCCCCTGTAAAAGCTGATACAGAAGGCTACTGTGTTTCTTATGTACTGCCTGGCAAAAAATATCATGTTCTCCTGTCTTTTTCAAAAATGCAGAGAAGACTTCCCGAATCAGACTATCCAGATTTTCATACACCAGGGATGAAAAAACAATTTTCTCTACAGATTCCCCAAACTGTATCAGAAACTGATCGGACTCCGGATTGATCTCTACATGACCATCTGAAAAAAACAGCCTGCATTTTTGTGTTCCGTCTATTGTCAAAAAGTCCTGATAAACAGGTTCTGTCTTTTCATATACGATACTGCTGGATAGAAAACCTCTGTCATCATACAGATTTCTCCTGACCACCAGATCCTCTGCAAACAGATCTACCTGAATCAGATTACCGTTTTCTCCAAATTCCACCTGAGCATATTTCTTGTCATGCAGCATCGCCACAATGGCAAAAGGAGAATACAAAAATTTCACATGTTCCGGCCACGCCAGATCATGAAAAGAAAACAGATTGATTTTCTTTTCTGTGATTTCCTGTATGGCATCAAAACAAGACCAGTATGGTGCCCGAAACACACTCTGTCTGTGCAGGAAATGTCTGAAATTCGGTGCATAGCTGAGTAAAAGAATCTGAAACGGGACAATTTTTTTGCGGTGAAACAGCTGAATCTGCTTCACGGTGTCATCAAACTCTGTGTGGGTCAGATTGTGATACCATATTTGCTCTTTTTCACTCCATGAATCAGCATGATACCAGGCCGGAATAAAATAAAACATAATCAGAAACTCCCAAAATATTATAAAAACGGTTCATATGCGTCTAAGCTTTTGATTCCCTTTATTTCCTGAAACAGGGTACACCACATACCGGTCATCATCATGGCAGAAGCAGGAATCATAATCAGCGAATTATTGTATTTGCCAATCAGCTGCAGGCACATAGGGATACCCATGCAGATGCTCATTACCGTTGCACTGAACATACTGGTCAAAATCACATTTCTCCATAGGTATCTCCGGCTATCCCTGCCGGTATGTATATTCACGATACTATCGCCACTTTTCAGCAGCTGCTCGGAGATTTCACTCGGATTAATGAAAATAATGGAAAAAATAATGGTAAGTAAAAACAGACTGGCAATGTATATTCCTATTCCCAAAGGCTTTGTCAGCACTGCATTTTCTTCAAACCAGAGCAGGTTCCTGTCTGACGGCCAAATCATAAGTAGGAGAGACACTACAAATCTGGGCAGCATGGAAAATGCAGAAGCAAACATGATAGGCATGATCCCTATGGGATTCAGTTTTATGGCCTGATAATTCTTATCCCCATATATATTGTAAACTGCAATACGCTGCATAGGAATTCGCTTCTCGGTATTTTCAAAACATACCATTATGAAAACAAAAATGAGGGAAAAGAAAAGTGGCATCTTCAAATCAGACCAACTGTGATTTAACAGATTGGTTCTCATTCCATCAATGATATTGATATAGATCAGCATAGTCTGACCACCGATTCCAAACCGCTTATTCCGCTCCGATAACCACAAAATCAGAACAGCTCCTGTCACCATCTGTACCACTGCCAGACATTTTGTCAAAAACAGCTCCGTTCCTGTCCCTGTAAATACCAGATCATCTAATCTGGTCACAGCCTGCATGGTTGCCAAAACCATCATGAGAAGTGTGGTAACACGATTCACTGTAAAAGGAGAAGTATGTGCTTTTGCGTCAGCAGACCTGCATGCCAGAATAATCTGTATAGGTATCGAAGCCATCATATAAGGTGCAATACCCAGTGCCAGAATAGAGCACTGGTTCAAATCCCCACTGATCGTCTGAGTCAGAACCGACTGGGCATTAAATTCCCCTACAAACTGAATCTTTGAGGTATCTACCCCCACCAGGGGGACACATCTGCCAATCATATAGAACAGAACTATCATACATGTGAATTTCACTTTGCTCCAAAACAAAGCATTTTTTTTCGCTACCATTGTATATAACTCTCCTTGCCTTTCTGCTCTATTTTATCATAACAGGCCATACATGACTACTCAAAGTAAAGCTTAAATAGGGCATCTGAAAACAGTTTTTTTATCATACCGCCATCCCTGAGTATCTTCCCCACCTGCTCCACTGCCTGTACCATTTCCGCATATGTTTCCGGTGTCATCCGCATCATCTGTGCCACAGCATCCTCCAGAGATGATACTGTAATTCCTATATTTTTTCTCAGAATATAATCCTTTTCAGGATGTTCCTTTGGCACGATAACAGGCAGACCGGATGCCAGATACAGGCTTAGTTTATAGCTGGCATTATATTTCATATACTCCATCCAGTATGGATCCTGAGTCCAGTGCAGCCCAAATCCACCGGTACTTCTCAAAGTATGCGCCAGTAATGCATCATTTTGAAACCACCCCAGCTTCTTTACATTGCCCTCACATGTCCAGCTGTTTTCAGCTGCAGTCACTGCCAGCTGTACTTCTCTGGATTTCCACTCTTTTACAAACGTGAACTTCTCCGGATTTCCTGCAAAACAGATGGTCCTGGAAAATGTTGGTCTGATACGTGTATCCACCTCTACCGGATGATCCCACATATGCTGAATCAGCACTTTTTCAACAGTCAGTCCCTGTTCTCGCCAGAAACGTAACGCATTTTCCGTAGGAAAGATGATCGCATCTGCTTTATTATATAATTCCAGATAGTTTGGAATCAAATATCTCTCTGATTCCCACATAAGTGGCGGCATATCATGGACAAAAACAACCATTTTTGCTCCCGGTGCAATCAACCGGATCCGCTCCATCAAAGCTTTTTCAAAAAAAGTGGAGTTCCAGACAGGTGACTGAATAAAGACTACATCTTCACTGGTCACTGCTGCCAGAATTCCATCTAATCTGGCATTCAGCATTGCCTTGGAATCTGTATTCATATCATAGGCATAAATCCCCAATTCCCGGGCTCCAAAACATCGGATCGCCAAATCCGTAACCATATTTTGTGCCACCTTTTCAATACTGTTTTTTCCGTATCCGTAAATGTTCGTCACAAAGATCTGCATCTTTTTTTACTTTCCTTTCAGAAAAAATACCCGGAGCAATCACTCCGGGTATTCGCTAAAATGAATTATTATTTATCTTTTTTCTTCATATTTTTACGACGTTTTCCGAAGAACATCATACCGCCTGCTGAACCAAGCATAGCTGTAACATTACCTACAATGCTTGCTGCATCGCCGGTCTTAGGTGCTCTTGTTGCGCCTAATACATCACCTTCGGCCTCTCCGCCTGCTCCTCTGGTAGCACCCAGTACATCGCCATCTGCTCTTACGACTGCCAGTGGTGTAGCTTTTCCGCCACCGCCACCACCTGTGGTGGTCTGGCTTGCTGCAGCTGCTGCAGATTCGCTTTCACTTGTAGAAGTGCTTAAGGATGCACTCAAGGATAAGCTTGTACTTGCAGATGTACTTGCGGATTCGCTTTCACTTGCAGCTGTACTTAAGCTTTCACTGGTAGATGTACTCAAGGATTCTACCGTGCTTGCACTCTGAGAAAGAGAAGTACTTGTGGATGTACTCAGTGACTGTACTGTACTCGCACTCTGGCTTGCACTTGTGCTGTTGCTTATACTGTTTGAAGCCACTTCACTTGCACTCTGAGAAACAGATGTACTCTTAGCCTGACTAGCAGAGGTGCTCTGTGCTGTTGACAAGGATGCGCTGGTACTTTGACTCTCCCTTACTGTGCTTGCAATCTGACTTGCAGATGTACTCTGTTCTGTTGATGCTTCCGCACTTTCACTTAATGATACATTTGATCTGCTATCTGCCTGGCTTGCAGAGGTACTCTGTTCTGTTGATGCTTCCGCACTTTCACTTAATGATACATTTGATCTGC
>CAMFGH010000029.1 GCA_945949875.1 uncultured bacterium | reverse complement strand
TACCGGCATCCAGAAAATAGTGATTTTCCAGATGGCTATCACAATAATCAATCAATTCTGAATAACCTGTATTATAGATTTTGTCGGATAGGTTCTGCGGTTTGATGGATACATACTGTTTTTTCAAAATCCACAGGCTTCCCAAAATAAGAAAGCAGAAAATGAACTGATACAGTAGTTTTGTATATTTTTTTTGTTCACCAGACACATGAACACAAAGGACAACCATAAGCAGCAATATTTCAGCCACCCAAAGTGGATAAATTACGCGGAACGGTGTTCGCCCACGGTAAATCAAATATCCCCAGATGACAGTCCTGCTAAAGAAAAGGCCTGCAAGAGGAAGAAGAGAAAGATAGTTTTCGGATAGTAAGACTACAATTATCGTCAGGAACCATAATATAAGAGTCAGCTTGCCTGTACTGTAGTATTCCGGATTAAAGTAGCTTTCCCAGATGCTGGAAAACACCTGCCGGATCGATGTTTCTGGCTGCATCGTTTTGGCATACTCGGCCACTTCCAACAGACAATCACCGGAAAGATTGGGTTCAATCATGGCATACTGGAAAAAGGCCTGATATTGTTTTTCGGATACCTCATATTTCTCTAAAATAGACTTCACTTCTGTATAATCAGGAATACGAGAATAATCTGTGATTTCTGTGACCCCCTGATTAATCTTTTCATACTCTGCCCATCCCTCTCCATGGTGGAAAAGAAAATGAGTTGCTTTCCCCAACAAAATCAAGAGAAGGATGCTTACAAGTATTTTGCAGAAAAACCGGAACAGAATCCGACGCGCTTCTTTGGAATGCGACCGGAGTAATTGGCATATCAGGAGCGCAGCAAGCATAGCCATTCCGTAAGGCTGAATCATCAGCATGGAATCGCTTCGAAGCAGGTAGCTGAGCAGCTGCAAAATAAAGAAAAGTGTCAAATTATTTTGCTCGCTAAGAGAAAGAAACAAACACATATATCCTGTAACAGCCAGCAACGCTGCAGTGGAAGTGAACTGGATATGTGCAAGGAACGTAAAACAGATCCCGTAATAAGCTGTGAGAAGCGAAAAGGATGCCAGTTTTTTACGGGTTTTCTCATACCAGGAGAGTACACTGTAAGTAAAGGAAGCATGACAAATCCATTGAAACAGAATCAAAAACAGACCGTACCAGGGAAGCACTGTGGTGATACGGTAAAAAAACGTGATAAGAAGACCTAAAAAGGGATGGATATAATAAGACCGAAACTCCAGAGCGCCGGTCATGGCACCGGAGAAAATCTCAGAAAACAAACGGTCATCATTGGTTTCAAAATAAATTCCTGTAATCAGGCTGATCAGGCAGATCCAAAGAAAAGAGATGGTGATGGAAAGAACTAATTTTTTGAGCTTTTTTATTATATTCATGGGAAAATCCTTTTTATATTTATATAATTCCTGTGCCAATAAAGTAGCATAAACAAATGAACTATAAAAGATTCATAGCCAAAGTGTAACATATTATGAAGAAGAAATCCAAGGATGACGAAAAAGGATTACTGTGATATGATAATTATGTATGACTACGCCCACATAAGGATAAGGGTATTCATAAAAACAGGAGAATGAATTCCAATGATATATAAGATAAAACAGAACCCCTTAGCAGGTTTTTGGAACAAACAGAGTGATAAAACACGACGTTTTCTGATCTATATACTTATTTTTATTCCGGTACTTCTTTTAGAGACATTTTTGTTTAATCTCAATGCAGTTAGAAGTATAAATTATGAACCAATCGACCTCACACCATATTTCAGTGTCAGCCAGGAGGCAATCTATGATGCACCAAGTGGGAACTTTGTGGTAGAGGGAGAGGAAGTAACTCTCTATGCAGAAGGACTGGATATGGATGTACATAATCTGCATCTGGATATGGATTTCAGCGATGGCATTGTTTTTGTCAGAACCGCAGTCTCAGATGATGGAAACAGCAAAAGCTATGGAATGGCAGAGCAGACGATATTGGGTGGATATCCGAATTCCAAGTACTTTACCATTCATCCTTATGGAAATGTTCATTCCATTAAACTGGTATTCCGTATGGACCCGGGAACAGCTTTTCAGATTCGTGGTATTTCCTGTAATGCCAGAAAACCATTTCATTTCCGTCTTACCAGAATGCTTGTGATGTATCTTATAATAGCATTTTTGGTTTTGATGAGAAAAGAGAGTTTTCTGCATCAGATCATGTTTGAACGGAGATGTAAAAAACAGCTGCTTATGGGCAGCCTGATATGTGCAGTGACATTGCTTGCAACTTTTGCAGCCTGGCGCAGTAATGTAGATACCTTTAACGCGACTAATTTCCCGGAATATCAGGAACTTACCAGAGCTCTGGCAGATGGGCATTTTTATCTCTCTGAAAAAGCAGATGAGAGTTTGCTTGCATTGGATAACCCATATGATTATACCGCCAGAGAAGAGTTGGGAGATGTGACATATTTATGGGACAGAGCATTTTTTGAAGGAAAGTATTACTGCTACTTCGGAATAACTCCTGTACTATTGGTATACCTGCCGTTCTATCTGCTTACCGGAAAGATGCTTCTAAACGCAACGGTTGCACTGATTTTTGCATTATGCATGGTGGCAGGAAGCTTTTATCTGATCCGGCAGCTGATGATTCAGTACTTCCCGAAGGCACCATTTATTTACTGGCCACTGCTTTCCGTATTGATGGCTTTTTCAGAAAACTTTTTCTATCTGTATATGCGTCCGGATTTTTATAATATACCGATTATCACTGCCAATGCGCTGACGGTATGGGGAATTGGACTATGGCTGAAAGGACTGAATATCTGTCAGGGTAAAGCAAAGACCCTTTGCTATGCAATGGGATCTTTGTGTATGGCACTTGTATCAGGAGGAAGACCCCAGATGCTTCTTTTGTCGTTCCTTGCCATTCCCCTGTTCTGGGAAGAAGTCTTTGTAAAAAGAGAACTTTTCAGCAAAAAAAGCATCGTAAATACAGTGGCACTTTGTCTGCCTTATGTGGTGATAGGCGGATTTATGATGTTTTATAATTACAGTCGTTTTGGTTCTGTGATCGACTTTGGTGCAAACTATAATTTAACGACCAATGACATGACCAGGAGAGGGTTTAATTTGGATCGTTTGGGAAGCGGCGTTTTAGCGTTGCTTTTCCTGCCTCCTGTTTTTCTGGGAAATTTCCCATATATCCAGTCTTCCGTTATTTCCAGCAGATATATGGGCAAAATGATAGTAGAGTTTGTAGTGGGTGGTATTTTCGCAACCAACTTGATATCCTGGATATGCCTTGGCAGCTTCTGGGTGAAAGATATTCTGAAGAAATATAAAGTCTGGAGCATTGTAGTAACAGGAATGCTGATGGCACTTTTCCTGGGGTGTGCAGATGCAACCATTGCTGGGATATTACAAAGATATACAGCGGATATCAGCTTCACGGTACTTTTCCCTTCCTGCCTGGCAGCAGGTGTACTCTTGCAACATGCAGGGGAGCAAAAGGGAAGGGCTTACCATATGCTCAGTAGTTTTATTACAATGGCTGTTCTATTTACGCTGATATTTGACTTTTTGTTACTGTTTAACACCTCCGGAGATTATACCATCTATGGAGCAAAGCCGGAACTTTACTATGCAGTGAACAGTTACTTTGTATTGTAAAAGATATGTATGGGAAATATGGTCAGGCGGAATAAAGAAATATAGTAAAAAGAAATAAAGAGATATAGAGAAGGACTTTTATGAACCAACTAGTCAGTATTATTATACCGGTATATAACGCAGAAAAGTTCATAGAGAAAACCATAGACTCGGTGCGGAAGCAGACCTATACCAACTGGGAACTGCTTCTGGTGGAGGACAGTTCTACAGACCGGACCTTAGAAGTGATGACAAAGCTGGCAGAGGAATTAAAGGATGACCGAATTATCATCACCAGACAGGACGGTGATAATGGTGCTGCCGGTGCCCGTAATAAGGGATTGGAACTGGCAAAGGGGCGTTTTGTCACGTATCTGGATGCAGATGATCTGTGGGTGCCGGACAAGCTGGAAAAGGAATTGTATTTCCTGGAGAAACTGCAAAAAAAAGATCCGGAAGCAGGCTTTGTTTTCAGTGGATATGAGTTCGCGGATGAAAATGCAGTAGGGACAGGCAAGGTGGTCCACGTGCCTAAGACCTTGAATTTAAAGCAGGCACTGGGAAATACTACCATTTTTACCTCGACGGTACTTTTGGATACAGAAAAGATCGATAAGGATCTGATGCGGATGCCTTATATCAAAAGTGAAGATACCGCCACCTGGTGGCAGATTTTGAAGACCGGGAAGCTGGCCTATGGGCTGGATGAAAATCTGGTGCTTTACAGACGGGCAGGAAAGTCTTTATCTTCCAATAAAATTGAAGCACTCAGGCGTATCTGGAATTTATACCGTAAGGTTGCTGAACTGTCTGTGACCGCAAGCTGTTATTATTTTGTACTTTGGGCCGTAAGGGCAGTGAAGAGAAGAACCTAGAAAACAGAAAAGCGTTTTTGATGAGAGAATCTGAGAAAAGAACGTAGGAAAGAAAAGGACATTATAGAAAGAAATGCAGGAAAGAGAATCATTTAAGAGAATCGTACAATTATCTTTATCAGCGGTATGCCTGATTGCACAGATTGTGGTATACCGGCATTTGTGGTACCAATATTTAGCGTATGAGGTGTTACTGCCATTCTGGAACAGAGGACACATTCTGGTAATTCTCATTTATGCAGCGCTGATGTTTGCTTTTGCCAAGATGTATGGTGGTATGAAGATCGGATATTACCGGAATTCGGAAATCATCTTTTCTCAGCTGTTTGCGACGGTTATGGTAAACATCATCACCTATTTTCAGGATTCCCTGATGATCATGCGTCTGGCCAGACCTCAGTACTTTCTGGTAATCACAGCCATTGACGCGGCTATCATCATTGTGTGGAACTTTGTAGCCAGCTTTATTTACAGCTGTATTTTCGCTCCGAAGCAGATGCTGCTGATTTATGGGGACAGGCCATATGAGGATATTGTGGCAAAATTTCATACCAGAAAAGATAAATATATTGTCAGCAAATGCATCAGCTATCGTGTGGGATATGACAGCATGTTTGCAGAGATTCTGGAACGTTATGATGCAGTGGTTTTATGGGACCTGCCTACTGATGTAAGAAATAAAGTGCTGAAATACTGCTACGGAAAATCCATCCGTGTTTATATCATGCCGAAGATTACAGACGTAATTCTAAAAGGAGCAGATCAGCTGAATTTGTTTGATACACCAATTCTGTTGATCCGGGAATACAACCTTTCCTTTGAACAGCGCTTTTTAAAGAGATTGATTGATATTGTATGCTCTTTGATTCTGATTGTGATATCCTCTCCGTTTATGCTGGTGACTGCAATTGCTGTAAAACTGTATGACGGAGGTCCTATTCTCTATAAGCAGATTCGATGTACAAGAGGCAACAAGGAATTCAAAATCATGAAGTTCCGCAGCATGAGAGTGGATGCAGAAAAAGATGGGGTTGCCAGACTGGCATCCAAAAATGATGATCGTATTACACCAATCGGGAAATTTATCAGAACCTGTAGGTTGGATGAACTACCACAGCTTTTCAATATTTTAAAGGGAGATATGTCCTTTATCGGCCCCAGACCGGAACGACCGGAAATCATTGAGCAGTATCTGGAGATCATGCCGGAGTTTGCATTCAGAACCAAGGTAAAAGCTGGACTTGCCGGTTATGCTCAGGTGTATGGAAAATATAACACAACACCCTATGATAAGCTGAAACTGGATCTGTATTATATTGAGAACTATTCTGTATGGATGGACTTTAAATTGATGTTCCTGACCTTAAAGATTCTTCTGACTCCGGACAGCACAGAAGGAATCGAAACCTCCCAGATCACTGCCATGAAGCAGTCCAATGAAGAACTTCGGGCCAAGAAAGAACGACTGGACAGAGAAGCCAGAGAACGGGTAGAGAGAGAACTGGCAGAACGGGCTGCCCATGAGGCAGAAGTGCTGGAAAAGCAGCAGGAAGAACTGAAAACAAAAGAAGAAGCTGGGCAGGCAGAAAAGAAGTCTGATTAAAAGAGGAAAACAGCATGTGGGAATGCAATTATGGAAGTGAACCGGTTGATTTAAAGCTCTTGGTTCTCCGTTTTATGAAAAAAATATGGATTCCGGTTCTGGCAGCAGTACTTGGGGTACTGCTGGTGGGTGGCCCTTATTTTTTAAAGCACGTTACCTTTGGGCCGGCCAAAGAATATGAAGCGGTGACGGATTTTTACATGGATTATGCAGTGCAGCCGGATGGCACAGAATATACTTACTTTAACCAGACTACTTGGACCCAACTGATCACAGATGATGTATTTACGGATGGTATTTTAGGTTATCTGAAGGAGCAGGGGATAGAAGTGGGTAAAGATGCTCTCAGAGAAAGTCTTTATGCAACCATGCTTTCTGACACCCGTATCGTGACCACTACTGTGACCACCAATGATCCCCAGCTGACCATGCAGATCAATGCTGCCCTGATTCTGGCGATGCAGGATTTTGGAGAAAATCAAAAGGAAATCGCGGCGGTGCGGATTTTACAACAGCCTGAAGAGGCAAGTCTGGTGATAGCAGATGTACGTACTTTCCGTGCCTGCATGCTGGGACTGGTGATTTTTGTATTTATCGCCCTACTTTCCATGTTCTGCTATTTTATATTGGATGATTCTATTTATGTGCCGATTACGTTCGAGAGACGTTACCATATCCCTATGGCAGGAACCATGGAAGACCCTCAGATGCCGGAACTTTTAAAGGTACTGACAGGGGGAAGAGAAATAGAACAGATCCCGGTTGATACTACAATCTCACCGGAAGAGCTGGCAAAAAAACAGGAAGTGGTTTTGCTGGTCAAAGCCGGAGCTCATAATGGAAAACAGATTGAACAGATGCTGTCTCTTTGCGTGAAATGCGATGTGAAGGTGATTGCAGCGATTTTGACAGATGCAGACCAGAAACTGGTGAAAGCCTATGAGCTTCCAAAGCGTGTTTTTAGCAGATAGAGGGATATATATGCCGAGAAATGTGCAGGTACTGATTGCGGCAGTAAATCAGGAACCAGAAAAGTTAATTGGACAAATGAATATACAATCAGATGCCATTTTGGTCAATCAGTGTGAGCAATATAAAACAGAGACGATTTCACTTACCAATGGTAAAATACAAGTCTTCCACATGGCAGAACGAGGTGTAGGGCTTAGCCGGAACACTGCATTGATGCGGGCCACAGGGGATATCTGTCTTTTTTCGGATCAGGATATCATCTATGAAGATGGATACGAGGAAGCTATGCTTCAGGAATTTGAACATCATCCGGAAGCGGATATGATCGTGTTCAATATCCAGGTGGGGAAAGAACGCCAGACCTATCACAATGCGCAGTGGAAAAAAGTCCATTGGTATAACTGCGGACGATATGGAGCAGTCAGCTTTGCTATTCGCAGGGAAAAGCTTTTGGAATCCGGAGTGACATTTTCTCTTTTATTTGGCGGAGGGGCAAAATACAGTGCCGGTGAGGACAGTTTGTTTATCAAACAGTTTATGGACAAAGGATATCAGGTTTATGCTTCCCCTGTTACCATAGGCAGGGAAGCGGAAGGGGAATCTACCTGGTTTGAAGGATATACAGAGAAATTCTTTTTTGACAGGGGAGTTCTTTATCATTTCCTGTATGGCAGATTGGCAAAGCCATGGGCTTTTCGATTTCTGCTGGCGCATAAAGATAAAATGTGCCGGGATTATAGCGTAAAGCAGGCATATGAGATCATGAAACGGGGAATCAGAGAAGGGGCTGGAAGATGACAGATTACAGTATTTTCATATATCTGATATTGACGGTACTTACAGTAGGACTGGCATGGTATGTGAATCTTCCGGCAGCCAGAGGAGTTTCTGTTACCAGACAGAAGTTATTTAACATTGTTCTGGTGACAGCAGTTTTTCTGCTGTTGTTTGCTGTTTCTGCCTGTAGAATCGCAGTGGGCAATGACTACTGGGTGTACCGAAGTGACTTTCTGCTGATACAGCAAAACCGGCATGTGGCTTTCGAATTTGGATTTGTATGGGTAGTCAGAGCATTACAGGCGATGCTGAATTACGATCAGTATCTGCCTATTTTTGCTTTTTTCTCCTTTTTTACAGTACTGTTTTTTGTTAGGGGAATTTACGATCAGAGTGAACAGTTCTGTTACAGCATATACCTTTTTATGACAGCAGGATACTATTTTTCCAGCCTGAACTCTGTTCGGTACTATCTGGTGCTGTCCATTGCGCTGTATAGCATCAAATATATATTGTCCGGGGAATGGGGCAAGTTTATTTTGTGGATCTGTGTGGGAGCCTGCTTCCACAAATCTGTGCTGGTGGTCATTCCGCTTTATTTTCTGGCTTCCAGAGCATGGAAAAAGTGGCATATGCTCCTGCTGGTAGCAGGCTGTGCCAGTCTGCTACTGTTTCAGGACTTTTACCGGAAAATCATCTTTACCTTTTATCCTTTTTATGAAGGATCTATGTTTGACACCGGAGAAACCTCTATCACCAACATTTTAAAATGCGTGGCGATTTTGATATTATCATTGATTTATTATAAACAGGCAATAAAAGATCACCCAGCTAATCGATTTTACTTTTATTGTAATCTGGGGGCATTGGTGCTTTATACCTTTGCATCCTTTATACCGGAGATCTCCAGAATTGGGTTCTATTTAAATATCACCAATATTTTTTTGGTACCGGGGATTCTGATCCGGATACCAGATAAAAAACAGAGGATATTCTGGACGGTAATGGTAGGCTTGGCGTTTTTGGGATATTTCGCATTATTCCTGCGAAGTGCCTACAGTACTGACATCAGGATTCTGCCTTATCGAAACTGGATATTCCAGTAAGCAAATTAGAAAAGTGAATGGGAAACATATGAAAAAATGGGTAGATTACGTAAAACAGCATAGGGCAGCAATATATCTGATACAGGCAGGAGTGTGTCTGGTCCTTTTTCTGGTGCTTCTGAGCCAGAAAAAATTGATGCAGACCATCTATCCCTCGGAAGGTGTTTTTTATGCAGGACAGGCAGGAAACAATGGGGAAGCCTATATTGATATGTCTTCTGAATTCGGTGGGGCATTTTTACAGTTGGAGAGCATCCCGTTAAAATCCGGTACTTATAAGATTTATGTAGAATATGAGACGGATTATGATGACAACGGATTTAATGTTTACAGCACAAACGGAAATTATGGCGCAATCAACGAAGACATTGGAGATGAAAACAGACCGGTTTCCCTGAAGTCTTTTCATAACAGGCAGATGATTCATGCGTGGATGAAGGGAGAAGGATGTCTGCAACTTGTGATGCGGTACTGTGGAGCCGGATATCTGAAAATAAACCGTGTGGATGTGGAAAGAATTCCGAACTATACTCCGCTATTTTTGCTGATGCTTATCTTCCTGTTTTTTGATTTGGAAGGATATGAAGGGCGTCGCTTTAGCGAGGCAGTATGCCAGCAGAAGCGTCTGGCACGGATCGGAGTGATTGCCATCACTTTTGCGGCCAGTATTCCATTGATGACAGATTATCTGATTCAGGGAACGGATATGACCTTTCACCTATATCGTATCGAGGGAATCGCAGAAGGTTTAAAAAGCGGCCAGTTCCCTGTTCGTATACAGCCTAACTGGTGGAACGAATTTGGATATGGGACGTCGCTTTTTTATGCGGATTTCTTTTTATATATTCCGGCTATCCTTACATTGATCGGTTATAGCCTTCAGACAGCATATAAACTGTATATTGTTTTATTCCATCTGCTGACAGCAGGTATTTGTTATCACTGCTTTCGGAAGATTACAAACGATGAGCAGATTTCCCTTTTGGGAAGCATGCTCTATACGCTGAATATTTATCGCTTGATGGATATCTATATGCGTGGCGCAGTAGGAGAATTTACAGCACTGACTTTTCTTCCACTGGTGGTAGTGGGCTTATATCTGATACGGGAAAAAGGCAGCTGGATTTATCTGGCACTGGGAGTGACGGGATGTATCCAGTCCCATATTTTGACCTGTGAGATGCTTATGGTATTCCTAATCCTTTTCTGTATCTTTGCGATAAAGTGGATCTGGGATAAAGCAGCACTATTGAATATCGGAAAAAGTATTCTGGCTGCGATTGGATGGAATCTCTGGTTTATTCTTCCTCTTCTAAATGTATATAGAGACCCCTATCAGGTAAAGACGGGTGGAACCTATGTAGGGGCGATACAGGGAAGAGGAGCTTTTGTAACAGAGCTGTTTAAACTGTTTATTAATGGTTTAGTAGCAGATAAGAGTGCAGGTGATGGTATTTCCGGTGAAATGGGCCACTCCATTGGCCTGGCACTGGGTCTTTCACTGGCTCTTTCTATCACGCTGTTTTATGTGTATCGTTCCAAAGCATGGAAGCAGAAAAAAAATAAAAACATATCGTATATAGGGCTTCTTTGTACAGGGTTTGGATTGGTAGCACTTTTTCTGTCCACCAATCTGTTCCCGTACGATGCACTGCAAAATAAAGTGAAGTTTTTATGCTCCATGATCAGCCATATCCAGTTTCCATGGAGGTTTCTGGGATTCGCCACGCTTTTTGCAACGCTTTCAGCCGTATGCAGCCTAGTCGTATGGAAAAACATAGAACATTCGGAACTGATTTCCGGGGAAGATAAGATTACAGATATTCAGAAAGCAAGAAACCGTAATGTTCCCATCGTTTCATTTGCAGCATTGGCACTGGGACTTATGACGCTGGTTGGTATGTCGGCTTTTTATCATGAGATGCTCTCCAGAGATACGGTAACCGCACGATATTTTGAATATCAGGCCATGGCGAAAATGTTGGATCAGACCGAATATCTGTTAGAAGGAACAGATGCTTCCAATGTAGATGGAAAGGTGATTCCTTCCGGAGAAGGGGTGAGCATCGGCATTACCCAAAAGGAAGGGAGCAATCTGACTGTTGGCTGTTCTAATAACTCGGGTCAGGATGGATATATAGACCTACCACTGTTTTTTTATCCATGCTACCGTGCAGTGGATCAGGCATCCGGTATGGCTTTGCCTATAGGATATGGGGAAAACAATCGAATCCGGGTGAGCCTGCCGAATGGATATCAGGGCACCGTACTTATTAAAGTGCGTGAAAGGATGATTTGGAGACTGGCAGAGCTGGTCAGTTTTGTATCGATTGTGATACCAGCAGGATATGCTATTTCTAAAAAACTGATGAGAAAAAAGAAAGAACAGACTCGTTTGGAGAGTAGAAAAGCAATAATCTAGAAGGTTTGGAAAAATATATGAAGTTTTCTATTATCACAGCCAGCTATAATCCTGGGGAAAAAATAATACAGACAATGAAAAGCATACAGGATCAGACCTTTGATGATTATGAAGTGATCATCAAGGATGGCGGTTCGAGAGATGGTTCCATAGAAGAAATGATGAATGTGCCACGGATAAAGGCAGCAGTCGAAGCCGGAAAAGTCCAGGTACATGTACAGGAAGATAAAAGTGTATATGATGGCATGAACCAGGCACTTTCGCTGTGCAAAGGTGATTATCTGCTGTTTCTGAATTGCGGAGATTTTTTCCATGATGATCAGGTGCTGGAGCATGTGGCAAAGTGGATTAAGGAGGACTTATCGAAGCAGAACGTAGAGGACAAGGCTGGTCAGATTAAAGTGGATCAGATTAGCAGAAATGATATTCCGACGATATACTATGGAAATACCTTCTGCAGCAGAACAGGAGCCATGGTACATTCGGCTCCTTCCATTACCGGATTTACCTGTTATCGCAATATCCCCTGCCATCAGTCCTGCTTTTATGACAGACGATTATTTGAAGAAAAACAGTATGATACCAGCCTGAAAGTCCGGGCAGATTATGATCATTTTTTGTGGTGCTTTTATGTGAAAAAAGCGTCCTTCCGATATATGGATGTCATCATTTCAGATTATGAAGGTGGCGGCATTTCGGAAGTAAAAGAAAATCAGAAGTTGGATCAGGAAGAACATAAACTGGTAACAAAGCGGTATATGTCTGCCGCTGAACTTCTGAAGTACAAAACCATTATGTTGCTGACACTGGCTCCGCTTCGCCGGAAACTGGCAGAAGATTCAGCACTTTCCAGTTTGTATCATAGACTAAAGAATATGATCTATGGAAAATAAAATGAGAAATAGACAGGAGAATTATGTCACTAGACGCAAAGAAAACTTTAAACCTGTTAAGTAAATATAGAAGCCAACTGATGGGAATTGCCATTCTCTGGGTGGCAGTTTCACATGCCAATTTTGCCTGCGTCCGCCCACTGGCCATTTTTCTGAAACTGAGCGGATATGGGGGCGTGGATATCTTCTTTTTCCTTTCCGGAATCGGATTATACTATTCTCTGGAGAAGAATGATAATATCCTCAGCTTTTATAAACGCAGGGCATGGAGGCTGGCACCGGCCTATCTGATTTTTCTGGTACTCTGGTTTATTCCCTTGTTTCTGGAACAGTCGGATTTATACGGGGTATATTACACCGGCAAAAACTTCCTGGAAAATCTGTCCATGACAGGTTGGATGAATGGTCTGGACAATCAGTTTAACTGGTATATACAGGCGGTCTTCTGGTTTTATTTATTAGCACCGGTTTTATTTAAAGTGATTTGTGCTATTGATGAGAAAGAAGAACCAATCTGGAGCTATCAGATATTATTCTTCTTTATACTTTGTCTGGAAATCGCTTTTCTGCATAAAGAGACCTTGATGGCAGTATCCAGAATCCCAATTTTCCTGATGGGAATGATATTTACAGATTTGGTGAAAAAGGAAAGGTGGAAAAAGATACATCCTATCCTCTGGTATGGGATGGCAATTCTGGGCTGCGTTATTTTGCAGCATTTTCAGCAGACTGATCAGAACCTGTGCTGGCAGTATGGAATCTGGTGGCATCCCTTTATTCTGATTACACCGGGCCTTTGTCTGGCTATCTGTCAGCTGTTTGAGGTGTTGGAAAATACAAATGTCACAGCATGGATCTCCGGAGGCATCGGCAAGATACTGGGAGTGCTGGGGGCATATTCTTTTGAAATCTATCTGATACATATCGCTTTTCTGGACAGGGTGCCGAAAAAAATCGTGCCGAGAAATAACTTCCAGTGGCTCCTTATGATGGTGATTTCCATTATATTGGGCATACTTTTTGGAGTAATCATAGAAAAAGGTAAGGGACTTTTACATGCGCGTATTGTGGATATGCAACATCATGTTACCTGTGATAGCACAGAGCTTGAAACAGGAAGCCAGTCATAAAGAGGGATGGCTTACCGGACTTAGCAATCGAATATTGATGCATCAGAAGGAAAACGGAATTGAACTGGGCGTATGTTTCCCCGCAGAAGGAGAAAAGTCTCGCTGGGGAAAGAATATTATTCTCCCAGGGGAGAATACCCTGTATGCTTATGGATTTCCGGAAAATGTCCATCAGGCAGAAATTTACCGGACGGAGACAGAAGACAGGCTTCGGGAAATCATGGAAGAGTTTCGGCCGGATATTGTACACTGTTTTGGAACAGAATATCCCCATACTCTGGCCGCAGTACGTGCTTTTGGAAGGCGGTCAAAGACACTGATTGGTATTCAGGGGTTGTGCGCTGTCTATGCAGAACACTTTCGTGCAGATCTGCCGGATTCGGTTTGGAATCGGACTACCTTCCGGGATAAGGTGAAAAGGGATAATTTAAAACAGCAGCAGCAGAAATATGTATTGCGTGGAAAAAATGAGATAGAAGCCATAAAATCGGTAGGACATGTGACCGGGAGAACGGATTGGGACAAATATTATACAAAGCTGTGGAATCCGGATGTGCAGTATCATTTTATGAATGAAACTCTGCGTTCCAACTTTTATGAGGGTTCGTGGAAATTGGAATCCTGCAAAAAGCACAGTATTTTCCTGAGTCAGGGGGATTATCCGATCAAGGGACTGCACTATATGCTACAGGCTATGCCGGAGATTTTAAAGAAGTATCCGGATGCAGAAATCTATGTGGCAGGAAACAGCATCATCAAGACTGCAGCAGAAAAAGGATTGTCCGGTCTGAAGGGAAAGATCAAACTGGAATCCTATGGAAAATATATATTGAGTCTGATGAAACAGACGAAAACCCTGGGAAAAGTACATTTTCTTGGAAGACTGGATGCAGAGCAGATGAAACAGAGATATCTGGACAGCCACGTGTTTGTGTGTCCGTCGTCTATAGAGAATTCACCAAATTCCGTGGGCGAAGCCATGCTTCTGGGTGTGCCTACGGTATGCTCTGATGTGGGCGGCGTATTCAGTATATTCCACGGAGAAATGTGTGGTACCGGGGCAGGTCCGGCGACTGGGGACAGTGAGGAAAAAGCAGATGGCATCCTCTATCCGGTAAACGATGTACAGGCACTGGCAGAGGCAGTATGCAGGATGTTCTCAGGGGGACAGGCGGTAGAAAGTTATACAAAAAATGCCAGAGACCATGCTAGAGAAAACCATGACCCGGAGAAGAATTATGGCAGGTTGATGGAAATCTATCAAGAAATTAATGCGAAAGATATATAAAGAATGGAAAAGAAAAAGGATTTGATTTGTAATCTCATAGAATCGTTTTTAGTTGTAATTGGACTGGATTTTCTTATTTACAGAGATTCTGTCGGAGGCTGGGAGAGTAACTGGAATATCATTTTCTTTGTGGGAGCATATTTTTTGCTTAAAAGTGGAAAGAAAAAAACCATAGCAAAGGAAATAGAATGCTTCAGTCTTTTTTATGCCATTATATATGTGATAGGAAATACTATTTCGTGCACTGGAAAAATAACAGGACTCATTCTGCCTGTAAAGAATATGCTGTATGCATTTATTGCGGTATATGGCCTTTGGAGAATATTACGTATTCTTTTTGCTATGGCATATGAAGGAATGGAAAAGATTCAGCGGTATTTGCGAGAACATCCAGCAAAAAAAATCGGTAAAAAGTTTCCACAAAAGGCAGAATCCATCTTCTATGCAGGGAGTATTTTCTTTTGCTGGCTTCCGGCCTATTTCAGCTATTATCCGGGAATGATAAGCTATGATGCACCAACTGTTTTATACCAAATATTAGGGGCTGATGGAGAAATAACACGTCTGCATCCACCCCTACATACCCTTTTCTTTAAAGCTTTTATTGACCTGGAAATGCGAACCGGAATAAACGGACTTGCTCTGTATGGAATTGTACAAATGGTGATTCTGGCTTTTGTACTTTCCTATGTTCTTCTTTTTTTAAAGAGAAAGCATATAGATGAGCGCCTAATCTGGATTGCATGGGGATTTTTTGCATTAAATCCTGTTATTGCAGTCTTTACGCTGGAACCAACTAAGGATGTATTTTTCTCAGCTGCTTTTGTGACAATGACAGTGCTTTTACTGGATGCATCATGTGATTTAGATGGATTTTGGAAGAAAAAACATAAAGTAATAGGTTTGGTTCTCAGTATAACTATATCCTGTCTGTTGCGTAATAATGCAGTATACGCATATGCTATTTGCATTCCGTTGATGATTTTCTTTTGGAAAAAATATAGGGCTAAGATGTGTGCCTTGTTTGGAATCGCCTTTTTAGCATATTTTGTTGTAAATGGGCCGATATATGATTCTCTGGGCGTTCAAAACGGGGACAAAAAGGAAATGCTTTCGGTGCCAATGATGCAAATTGCAAGTGTTGCATATCATAATGGAGATTACCTGGAAGATGGTATAAAAACAGAAATTGATAAGTTTATTCCATATGATCAGATTGAAGAGAAATATAATCCTCGTTTTGCAGATCCTATAAAAGATGTCTTTTGTACAACATCATATGAAGAGAATAGGAAAGAATTCTATGGGCTGTGGGGAAAACTTTTCATAAGATATCCTCATGTTTATCTGTCTGCTTTTCTTGATTTGAATTTGCCAAGCTGGTATCAGGATGCACGTGCAATTGACCCCTATGCGTGCAGGGCATATATTGAGACCTATGCGCTTGATACGGAGTATTATCCGATGGAAAGACAAAGCAAACTCCCATGGTTACTGGAACATTATTATGAAAAGGCAGCGAATTTTGAGTTGTTTGTGCAAAAGCCTTTGATATCTACCTTCTTTTTGATTTCAACTCCTATCTGGCTTGTTTTATTTACAATGAGTGTACTGGGGGCGAGAGGATTGGGTGACAGGATTTGGTTTTTAATGCCGGCAGTAATGCTTTGGTTTACTTATCTGCTGGGGCCGGTGAGTAATTTCAGATACATTTTTCCGTTACACATACTCATGATTATATTGATTGTTGTATGGGTGGAATACGATAAATTTTTTCTGAGAGAGAACGATAATGAATTTGTTACAGAAAATGATATTAAATGCCGGTAAATATATTGTAGGTGCGCTTTTTGGAATTATAGCACTATATTTTTTCCTTGTTGGTTTATTTAGCACCAGCGCAATGGTATATACTGATGGCCATATTTTCTTTCTGAAAGATTTTCCGGTACTGCTATTGGGAGGATTGGTAACTCTGATCCTAATTTTGACAGTTTTAAGGGAAAAAGTAGATGTTCAAGTATGGGATAGATTATTGAGCAATAAGATACTTGGCATAATAACGACCGTATGGCTTATCCTTTTGATTGTTTGGATTTTGGTAACGATAGAAGCACCTGTATATGACCAAATGGAAGTATTAAAAGCGGCTTATGGATTAGTGCATGGAGACTATTCCCAATGGGACTATGGCATTTATATGTACCTTAATGTGCATCAAAATGGAATTGCGTTATGGTATGCACTATTTTATCTGCTTTTTCCCAACCATACTGTTTTGGCAATTGAAATATTTAATCTTTTGTGTTGGTTTGGAACAATTTGTGGTATTTCAAAATTGACATTCCGGTATTTTGAAAATGCTCGCTTATCAAGGATTGTTTATCTCGGAATGTTGTCTTTCTTTCCTGCGTGGGGATACGTAACATATGTATATGGTACAGTGCCAAGTCTGTTTTTATGTGTATGGGCCATGAATATGGAAAAGAGGTATGAAGAAAGTGGAAATCTGAAATATGGTTTTTGCACGGCCATTCTTCTTTTTTTGGCAGTTATGTGGAAACAAAATTCCTTGGTGTTTGTTATCGGTATAGGAATTTTATTTCTTTTGGATGTGATTCGTACTAAACGTATAAAAAGTGTGGTGGCACTCTTTTGGGTTATGGCTTTTGTGTATCTGGAATGTATTTCAGTCCCCTTTGTTATACGTCAAGTTACAGGGACTGAGACAAATCATAGTGTACCAGCACTTGGGTTTGTTGCCATGGGGCTTAACGAGAGTTCAATGGCGCCCGGATGGTTCAATGAGTTTACCACAAAAGTTGGGCGTGCAAATTGTTATATTAGGGAGGACATGAATCAGGCTTCCCTTCTGGAAATCAAAAATCGGATACAGGTATTTCGGGACAATCCGGAATATGGGGTACGATTTTTTGCACGAAAACTTTGTGCTATGTGGAACCTACCTGATTTTCAGGCACCATCTATTGTCAGCTCACGTAATTATAACGCATCGTTTGATTACTGGGTAAAGGATATTATATATAATGGTGGCATTATGAATACTATCCTGTTTCTGCTGGAAGATATTTTTCAAAGTATTTATACATGTGGAATCGTTCTGTATTTGATATTTGAAAGAAAAAAACTGGATTTACAGAAAATGGCACCAATGATTATTCTGATTGGTGGTTTTATTTTTCATATCTTATGGGAGGCAAAAACAGAGTATGCATTTCCTTACTATATATTGCTGTTTCCATATGCGGTAAAAGGATACCATAGTATAACACTTTATTTGAAAAATAAATGGAAGCATCATGAGAAGAATTATTGGAGAGATGCAGAAATACATATTATGGGAGCACTTTTGTGTATCGTTATAGCGATTGGAATAAGCAATTCTATGCTTGTGACCTCAACCATTAAACTGGGTACAGATACGTCAGAATACATCTACTATTGCCAAAATGAAACCCAGTGGAAGCATCCTGAGTATCACCGCTCCGATGACTTGGAAGTGATAACACAAATGAATAATCTGAAATATGAATAAATCAGAGATAGTATACTTTTTTGAAATGACTAATGGGGAGATGCAATTCAGGTGAGTAAAACACTACTAAAAATAGGAAACAGAATAGTGTATGGATTGTTTGCTACAATTGTAGCATATTTGTTTTTGCTTAGCATTTTTACAACCTGCCTTATGGTATACACAGATGAGCATATCTATTATATTAAAGACTTTGCAATTCTGC
Organism: uncultured bacterium; assembly: GCA_945949875.1. Taxonomy (GTDB): domain Bacteria; phylum Bacillota; class Clostridia; order Lachnospirales; family Lachnospiraceae; genus 1XD8-76. The sequence goes on along the minus strand of CAMFGH010000029.1, from coordinate 10,442 downwards.
TTTGTTTAGGAATATTAAGTCTTTGTTCGCTATTAGCACTGCTTCATAAACGAAATGTGGGTAAGGGAATAACGATAAAACAGCTGAAAATATTGGCTCTTGTATTAACCATATTATTTGGAACATTGATGTGTGCTTTTATCCTGAAAATGCGGCTCTGGCCCATATATGATCAGGGGACCGTATTAGAAAGCGCGCGAGCATTTTTACAGGGAAATTATTCCGGATGGGCAGAAGGAGAATATTTTGCCATGTTTACCATTCAAAACGGGATGGTTTTTATGGAGATGCCATTTGTTCTGATGTTTGGGGATAATGCCTATATCGCCATCCAGATCTGGAATGTTTTGATGCTGATTTTGGGATATCTGGGAATCGCTAAGATTATAAAGGTTTTTACGGATGAAAAGACTGCATACTATGTGTATATCTGCCTGCTATGCATCGTACCCATGTGGACAAACTGCACATTGGTGTATGGAAATTATTCTGCTATGACATTTTCCATCTGGGCAATTTACTCCGAAATTCTTTTTGAAAAGAGCAAAAAATGGAAATACATTTTGTATAGTAGTATCTGCATTTTCTTTGGATTAGCCTGGAAGACCAATGCGCAGGTGTTCTGGCTCACGATTCTGATCATGCTGTTAGTATTTGGACTTCGGGAAAAAAAGTGGAAGGCCTCTCTGGGAGGGCTTGTTTTGGTAATCTTTTTTGGATTATTATCGCTAAAAGGATTTCCGTATCTGGCCCATGTGATTACAGGAGAGAATACATCACAGGGAATTCCGCTTATTTCCTGGTTTGCCATGGGTATGCAGGAGAGTAGTGTGGCACCCGGATGGTTTAATGAATTTCAGGTGAACCTTTATCGAAACGTCAGTCGTGATCCGGCTGTAATTTCGGCAGAATCTGTGAAGAGCATAAAGGAGACTTTCACAGTTTTTGGACAAAATCCGGGATATATGTTCCGTTTCTTTGCCAGAAAAGTGGGATCTATGTGGGCAGACCCCGCATTACAGTGTTTTGATGTGGTAAATACCAGAAATCTGGAAGGGGAATTTTCTTACTTTATAAAAGATATTTTTTATAATGGTGGAAAAATCAATACCATTTTGTGTGTGCTGTTGGATATCCAGCAAAGCATGTTATATTTTGGAGTGGTTTTATTTCTGATTCTTTTTCGAAAGAAGCAGAGACTGGAGCATTCTCATTTAATTGTAGCTTTTCTGGGTGGATTTTTATATCATTTCCTGAGCGAAGCAAAAAGCCAGTATATCCTCATCTATTATGTACTTTTGGTGCCTTATGCGGTGATGGGATACCACTGTTTCATAACGAAGCTGTCTTCCATTAACTGGAAGGAAAAGGAAGAAAGAAAAACACTGCTTCAAAGCGAAAGTGTGAGATGGGGTATGGCATTGGCTGTGCTGATTGCTATTATTTGGATTGGTAGAGGGCCAATATTTGAAAATACTGTAAAAATCGGAACAGATACCCAGGACTATATCTGGTATTGCCAGAATGAGACCCAGTGGAAGTCCGATGATTACTTCAAAGTGTAAGAAAATATAAATAATAAAGCCAAACTAAGAAAGTATAAATTAGAGATTAGAAAGGCCTGAGTGCCATGAAAATAACTTTTGTGTCCAACTATATCAATCATCATCAAATACCGGTCTCCAACGAGCTTTACAGACAGTTGAGAGAAGACTACTGCTTTGTTCAGACAGAGCCCATCGAGGCAGAGCGCCTTCAGATGGGATGGGAGGATCAGACAGGAAAACTTCCCTACCTAAAGTGTTATTATGAGCAGCCGGAGACATGTAAAAATCTGATCATGGAAAGTGATGCAGTCATTTTTGGCGGAACCGATGAAGAATGCTATATTCAGGACAGGCTGAAAGCCGGAAAATTGATTATCAGATATAGCGAAAGACTTTATAAAACAGGACAGTGGAAAGCTGTTTCACCAAGAGGACTCCTCAAAAAATATCAGGATCACACCCGCTATCGAAAATCGCCGGTATATCTGCTTTGTGCCGGAGGATATGTACCATCTGATTTTCATATAGTCCATGCGTATCCGGAGAAAATGCTGAAATGGGGCTACTTCCCTGCAACTATGGAGCTGGACATAGATGAAGTATGGGAACGGAAGAATAGAAAAGCGAAGGAACTACGAGAGTGTGTATCTGAAGAATGTGTTATGACAATCCTCTGGGCAGGCCGCTTTATCGATTGGAAACATCCGGAATTGCCAGTCTTTTTAGCGCATCAGCTAAAACAAAAAGGATATAAATTCCATCTGACTATGGTTGGTGGTGGCGATATGGAAGCAGAGATTCGCCGGGAAATACAGGAAAAGCAGTTGGAAGACTGTGTAGAACTGGCTGGATTCTTAAGTCCGGAGCAGGTACGGGAGAAGATGCTGGACAGCCAGATTTATCTCTTTACCAGTGATTATCAGGAAGGCTGGGGAGCAGTCCTGAATGAAGCCATGAACAGTGGTTGTGCAGTGGTAGCCAGCCATGCCATAGGTGCAGTGCCTTTTTTGATGCAGCACGGAAAGAATGGTCTGATTTTTGAAAGTGGAAATCAGAAAGATCTTTGCAATCAGGTTGAAAATTTGCTGCAAAATCAAAAGGAAGCAGAGAACCTGGGAAAAGCGGCTTATCAGACCATCACAGGGATGTGGAATGCAGAGAAAGCAGCGGACAGACTGCTTGCTACTATAAAGAATCTGCAGTTGCAGGAGGAAGTAACCTTCTATGCAGAGGGACCTTGTAGCAGAGCTGAGGTGATTCCGGAGCGAAAAATGTTATACAAATTGAAGAAACATAATGCGTAATAATCCAATAATTGATTTGCCACTGTCTGTACGAATGATAGTGCCAATAGGAGAATATGAGGGAATATGTCAGAACTAATCAGCATCATTGTACCAATCTATAATATAAAAGAATATCTGGAACGCTGTGTGGATTCGATTCTGGCACAGACATATGAAAACATAGAAGTGCTGCTGGTGGATGATGGTTCAACAGATGGAACAGCTCTTTTGGTAGATGAGCTGGGAAAAAAAGATAACAGAATCCGTGTGTTTCATAAAGAAAACGGTGGTTCTTCTTCTGCCAGAAATCTGGGAATTCGGGAAGCCAGAGGAGCTTATCTAGGATTTATTGACAGCGATGATTATATTGAACCATGTATGTTTGAAAAATTGTATGAGGCAATTCAAAGAACCGGGATGCCTATTGCCCAAGGTGGCAGAGAAGAAATCGATGAACAGGGGAATATCCTGCCGGATATCTGTATCCCACCGAAGAAGGAAACGGTTTATTCAAGCAAAGATTTCATGAAAGAACTGTTGCTTCATAAGGGCGATTGCTCTTTCTGCACCAAGTTGACGGATGCCGGACTTTTTGGCAAGAGAGAAAGCCAGAGCGGTGTACGGAGCGTCGAAGAAGGTGATGCCGGAGAGCAGCAAGAAGGATTTCGGTTCCCAGAAGGTGCCTTAAATGAAGACTTTCATGTCCTGGTACAGATGCTTCCAAAGATAGCCGGTATTGTGTGTATACCGGAGAGAACCTATCATGTGTTTTATAAAAGTGGAAGCAATACCCGGGTAAAGGATGAAAATGCTTTCTCCAGAGTATATGGTGACAATGTAGATAATGCAGATATGGTGCTCAAAATCGTGGAAAAGGAGTATCCGGATTTGAAGACTATTGCACAGCGGTTTGGCTTTTATCAGAGACTGGATTATCTGCTGCATATTCCGATTCCACAGATGACGCGAGAGAATCTGCAGTATCAAAATATTATGCATTATTTGCGAAAACATAGGAAAGAGATTCAGAGAAATCCGGAACTGACAAAGAAGCAGAAGGTGTATTTGCGACTGTTGTCGATGGCGCCGGCGATGGTGAGAAGAATTCATCGAATGATGAAATGTAGAAATCATTGATGGAGTTGACAAGGTATGTATTTCAATATGTGATTAACATTTTATTTGAGTTAATGGCGATTGAAAAAGTATCGTAAAAAAGAAGAGAAATGGAAGAGTTTAAACACGATGTGCTGTTGAGGATTAGGCAACATAAGTTCCGACATGATTAGTAAAACATTATAGTCGTAATGAAATAGTCAATAAATCAAAAATTCAATATCTAAGCTCGGTCATCGGGATGATTTCTCTACAATTCTATCAAAAATTTATATAGGTCTTAATTATAGCAAAGAATATGGAAAAGTGCTTATTGAAGTGGGTAAAAGCATTGACGTATGCAAAGTATATCAAATGGAATATGATGAGGATAATGAAGTTTATTACAGGAGAGTAAATCAGGATATACATGAAAGAAGAAATAAATGAAGAAACCAAAAGCAAACTCATATTGATTGTATTATTTATATTTATGGTTTTGCTGTTGCTTTTGGGAGTACTGTTTATAAAGCATAGCAAGCAGGTAAACCCTGATACGGTAGAAGTAAAACCGCAGGAATTAATCATGGGAACGGAACTAGAAGAAATAGAAATTATACCTGTAGACATTGCTTATCTTGTTCATAGCGAGGAAATAAGTCTGACTAAGATGGTATTGGATTTTGGCAGAAATATTGCATCATTAACAATTAAGCAGTTAGGAACGATAGATGAATATATACGTTTATTGGAAGATATTGATAGTCTAGTGGCAAAAGAGCAGGTAAATATGAAAGAATTGGTAATACCGGTTCATGCGGTATATAGTGGAACAAAGGGATTGGCCCTGGAAGAGGGTTCATTAGAAAATACATATGAAATTTTAGGATTAAACCGGTTGTGGTTTAGTACTGAAATGCATATATATGCATGGCATAAGGAATATGAATTGTTTGATGAAACAGAAAAGGTAGAAAATCATTATATTTTGATTTATCATAATGCATTTATTTATTTACGAACTCAACGTACAAATAATACAAAAGAAATCATCGAGTTGTTTGGTGGGAAAATAAAACTTTTGTGATTTTTTTAGAATGGGCGTTTGGCATAGTATAAGTTTCATCTTTTTGGATTGATCAGAGGGTGTTTGGAAAAGAAGCCTTTCAGTGTCGGGAGCAGAAGCTTTGAATCATGTACATTTTTATCTTCATCAGGGGAGTCGGATTTCTTTTCTACAACAATATCAGGATGAGAGGCCATAATGTCTTTGTTATAAAAAGAGATGAACTATGGAAGCAAGAGAAGAATTGAAAAAATTAAGAGAAAGTACTGGCATGAATAGAAAAGAATTTTGTGAGTACTTTGAAATTCTTTATATGACGGAAACAGATTGGGAATTGGGAAATAGAAGGGTTCCGCGGTATCTTCTGCGATTGATGGCATATAAGGTTGAAATGGAGGGGGTGTCTGATAATAGAAATAAGGATGACAAGGGCGATAAACCAACAAATAGATAAGGCATTTATATGCTTGCTATAGTTCTCAGAGGTGAGCTTGCAGAACAGCAAAGTATTTTTATTATGCGTGCATTTCGTGAAATGCGTCATTATATAAAACAAAACCAGCAGTTTGCCACACAGTCAGAGATGTATCTTGTAAGTGCGAGAGTATCGGAAATTTCTGCACAAATGTCAAATATGGCTGATAGACAGAAGAAAACAGAACAAAACAGAACAAGCATATCATTGTGGTGCTTCCGGTAAGGACGCAGGAAAGAAGCTTTGTGCCATAAATGTAATATTAGAAACAAGCATGATTCATTCGGCGATAGAATTGATGTTTTTGTAATTTTAAAATATAATATGGGTGGCATGTTAGCGACATAGTACTACTGAATGTATTCTTTGGGCACTGCTCAGGAAAGGAGGTAGCGCTATGAGAGAAAAACTCAATGTCGTTCTTGACTGGCTTGAAAGAGCAGCTACTATCGTTGCTATAGTAGTTCCTGCTACTCGCAAAGTGGCAGACCTGTTAGAGCCTAACAAGGCAGTATAATTTCTGCGAACTGCCAGGGCATGCGGTTTATACCGTATGCCTTTTTTCATATGTAGGAGGTGTCGTATGAAGACGTTATATGAATCCGCGATGGCAGACATGACAAGAATGCTAGAAAAAATAATAGACGATTTTTCGATGGCCTATGAAGTTTCTATAATGGAGCCATTATTTTGTGTATCTAATAAACAGTTTCCTTTAATGAAAACAGTTGCACATTTTAGCAATTATCAAGTGCTTAATGGTTGTCGTCAGCTTTGTATTGATATATGTAAACAGATGGAACTGCCGATAAAAGAAACTCCAGAAAGTGAAGAGGTAGATTTTATTTTAGAAATGGATGGTAAATCAATAGGAGTTTTAATTTCTTTTTCGCCAAATTTTATGCCGAATGTCTCTGATGAAATGATGCATACCATAGAAGAATTGATGGTTGTTGTTTTGCAAGACTCAATGGATGGACAACCACAATTTTACAAACCTAATAGTTATAAATATCGAAATTATAAATACAAGGACTGTATAGAGCAGATCACAATAAAACAATTTTTTGAAAGACTTGGTAGAGATGATTATGAGGATTTCAAAGAATGTGTTGGGCGATATAATTATGATGCAGAGCAGAAGTTAGGCATTACTGTATCGGCAATTCCGACAAAAAAGGCTGTGGAAAAACATAGGGAAAAGATACGAAAAGAATTATTGAGCTACTTTTATGAAAATGAGCTTCAGACTATTTTTGAAGAGGAAGAAATTTTGGATATGAAAAAATGGTTTGAGAAGAATTGTGAGATTTTAACCAGTAATGCTGATTTTTCAAGAAGTCTAATTAGTTCTGAATGGTATTATGATTTACAGGTAAAGACAGATGGGGGAATTGAACAAACAGCCATTGTAGCTGGGTATTTAAAATCAATAGAACAATTATTATGTTCTATCTTACTTGTACTAAGCGAAGATGAAAATAATGAGTTTATGTTCTTTGCCAATAAAGAGGGGAAAGAAAAAACCGGACAAGATAGGTTACCGCTGAACTATGCAAATCAGAAACTTGTTCTTACAATGGCAAAAAATATTTTGAAAGCCATAAAAGGAAATAAAAAATCAGTTCTGCGAAAAACAAAAATGACGGATAGAGTAATTGAATATTTGGAACAGTATGTTGAGAAAACAAGAAATGGATATATGCATAAGGATAATTTGTATGAATGGAGTGACATACAAAATATAAGGACAAAGACATACGCTGCATATTTTATGGTACTCGGAACATTTTTTATCGATTTGGAAAAACTTTCGCATATAAATGATTAAAAAATAATAAATAATTATCCAAGATAATTATTTATTATCTGTGAATTCATAAAGAAGCATGGTAAAATATTATTTAACAATCAGGCATTGGAAGGAGGCGAAGCTGATGGAAACAAATAAAATGAGTAACTTGAATAGAATATTTACTCGCAATATGCTTCGCCACTTTATAGATGGGAAAGAGGATAATGTATATTCATCAGTAGTAAGACGTTATACAAGTGATGTGGACCAAAAGACGAATCAGGAATTAATAAGCGAAATATATTGTGAATTAAAGAATCATTATCGAAACGAATACTTTTATAAGAACACTTTGCTTAATAAGCTACTCTTAGGCGTGCATAGCGTTAATACGACAACAGCTTTAACGGAAATGGCGATTGCTAAATCCAAAGCGGATTTTGTGTTGATCAATGGTAAAGCTGTTGTATATGAGATAAAAACGGAATTGGATAATTTGGATAGACTGAGTTCTCAGATAGATGATTATTACAAGGCATTCGATCATGTAGCGGTAGTTACTTATGAGAAAAATCTACAACAGTTACAGAAAGTGCTGGAAAGTATTGATAAGCCGGTGGGGATTTATGTATTACGAAAAAATGGAAAGTTGGGTACAGTCCAAAACCCGCAAAGATACACCGATGATTTGAACAAGGAAGTTATTTTTAAATTATTAAGAAAAAGTGAATATGAAGATATAATTTCTCAACGATACGGCTATTTACCGGAGGTTACACAATTTAAGTATTATTCTGCTTGCAAAAAGATGTTTTTGGAGATACCAATAGAAGAGTCATATTTACTTGTTTTAAAAGAATTAAAAAAGAGAATGCAATTAGTGAAAGAGGAGTTTGTTAAGATTCCGTATGAATTAAAGTTTTTGGCGTATTTCATGGAATTAACATATGATGATTATCAGAAACTGGACGTTTTTTTAGAACGTCAATATGGAGGTGCGTAGTATGTATTTCCCTTATTTAAGAGGACGACAATATGAATTGATCGCATTGCGTGAATTGGTTCAAAAAGGTGTTTTGAGCAGTAGAATTACGCCTATTATTGAACCCGTAAAATTATCATCTTCTCTTGTCAAAACCATAGAAATATATGGGGCGAATAATAAACAGCTGGCTATCATTACCAATCCCAAGGTAGGTAGTTTTAATAGCGACATTAGAGAAGAGAAAAATATTAGATTAAAAGAAAGCTGGGACAGAAGCCTAAAGGGAAACAATAACATTTTATATATGATTTTACTAAAATTAGATTCAAAACCAGAGGAATTTATTGAAAAGCACGCAGATAATATGGGGACAATTTGCTATGACAAAGATGCAATTCCTATTTATGAATCATACTTTTCAGAAACAGATGTTAAGTACAATTTAATTCCGGATGAAAGTGGGTTTAGAAGGAAGATAAGAAAGAACAGGGTACTTTTGGCGGATAAGTTTAACAAACTAGACAGAAATAATGATTATATTGAAGTTGACGATGAACCTTTTTCAGAAGATCATTTGTACTATCAGGAAGATGGATATGTAGGGTTCGCTGATTACTCTGTAGTTGGTAAAGAATATAATGAAACTGGGTTTGCTCCTTATGCGGTTGCGATACATATTGTATATTTCGACAAAGATGATAGTTTACGTGTAAAGCATTTTGTATCTGATTCGAATGATGATGTCAGCGATACTGCCGGGAAGTTTCAAGAAGCACTATCGAAACTTGTGGCATGGAATGAACAAAAGCAGCTGGATACTGTGGCAATGAGAGAGTTTCAAGATTTATATCATCGCGAAGCATATCCCGGTTTGGGAACAGTAAAAAAACTATCTATTATGCATCATTTAGAGCTGATAGGAAGATATTTGGATAAGGAGTAGCTTATGGTAATTTGCGAAAGATGTTTTTGCGATACAGAAGTCATTTCTGTTATTCGAAGCAAAGCGGAGATTGGAGATTGCCCACTGTGTAAATGTAAAAGTGTGTATATATATGATACGGATAAATATGAAGACCTGAGCGTGATGTTTGACGAACTGATAAGCATATATACACCAGTTTCTTTGTTGCCAGATTCATATCCGAAATCAGATACTCGCTTGTTAAAGACTGAGTTGATTAATAACTGGAATATTTTCACAACAAAAAACGAGTCAGATGTATATAACATGATTACTGCGATTTGCAAAGAAAAATATGAATTAAATGCAGAGTTGTTTGATCAACCCGTTGGTATTCAGGAGTTATATGACCAAGAGTATCTGGCAAAACATTCTCTTTTGACTACAAATTCTTGGGAGGATTTTGTAGAAGCTTTAAAAACAAAGAATCGTTTTCATACCCATTATGTAGATTTAAATTTGTTGGAACGTTTTTGCTCATATATTCGTAAACCTTATAAGGCAGGTGAAATGTTTTATCGATGTAGAATCTCAACGGAAGAGGGAATTCCTCTTGAAGAAATGGGAGCACCGCCAATTGAAAAGACTACAGATGGTAGAGCGAATGCAAGAGGGATTAGGTGTTTATATTTAGGAGATACTGCTGAAACTACAATATATGAGGCTAGGGCTGGAGCATATGATTATGTAACTGTTGGAAAGTTTAGATTGAAAAAAGACATAATCGTTGTTGATTTAAAGAAAATCAATCAAATCAGTCCCTTTATCGACGGATTAGACTGTTTAGAATATGCGATTAATAAAGAGCACTTAAATAAGATAAATGATGAAATGGGTAAAGTCATGCGAAGGAGTGATAGTGCTTTGGATTATGTTCCGACGCAATATATTACTGATTTTGTTAAGAGTGTCAGCCATGGTGATGATGCGGAATATGCGGGAATTGAATACAAAAGTGTGATGCATAGCGATGGATATAATTTGGCCCTGTTTGATCCGGATTTGTTTGAGTGTGTTAATACGGAAGTGTATGGAATAGATACAATTGATTATAGGAAACATATTGTATAAAAGGGATGTGGCTTTACAGCAACTGAAAAAGCAATTTCCGAATCCAAAGATAGCAAGTACCTGTGTACGACTATTTTGAGCATATTCGTAGAAAAAATATAGGATGGATAATCAAGTATTATCCGTCAAATAAGTATCTTTAATTAATTCTAAGGAGG
>CAMFGH010000028.1 GCA_945949875.1 uncultured bacterium | reverse complement strand
TGCCTTTTCAAAATATATCAGAGATGGATTGAAATACCCAGTGATAACTGGGAGAAAGGAATAAATCCAATCACCATCTAAGATGATTGGATTATACGTGGAAAAATGATTATAGGATGTTTTTTTTCGTATGAAGGCATTTTCACATCATCACGTATAAGAGAAGGAAAGTGTGGAAAACGTTGAACATAAGACAGGATGCAGATTTTATTATTCAGGAATCCATTCAGAAGGTATTGCCCAATGAGGCGGTGAAACAGGCATTAAAAGGAAAGAAGTTTGCCACCGGAGAAATCTATGTGGTGGCAGCCGGAAAAGCTGCATGGGAGATGGCAAATACTGCATCTGCTGTTTTGCAGGACAGGATAGCAGCCGGAGTAGTATGTACAAAATATAATCATGTAAAAGGGGAGATTCCTGGGATGCTTTGCTTTGAAGGGGGGCATCCTATTCCGGACAGCAATTCTTTCAAAGGAACCCGGGCGGCACTTGATATGGTATCTGATCTGAAAAAAGAGGATACAGTGCTGTTTCTGATTTCCGGCGGTGGTTCTGCCCTGTTTGAAATCCCTTTGATTCCGGAAAAGGAACTGGCAGACATGACAGGACAGCTGTTAGCCTGCGGTGCGGATATCACGGAAATCAATACCATACGAAAGCGTCTTTCCGCTGTAAAAGGCGGAAAATTTGCAAAGCTGTGTGAGCCGGCCAGGGTATACAGTATTGTACTGAGCGATGTACTTGGTGATCCTCTGGATATGATTGCTTCGGGACCGGCTTATCCCGATAGCAGTACCTGTGCAGATGCGATACGGATTGTAGATGATTATCATTTGAAACTAAGCGACAAGGCCAGAGCATTACTTGAAACTGAGACACCAAAAAAGCTGCATAATGTAGAAACTGTCATTACCGGAAATGTGAAAAATCTTTGCGAAGCTGCTAAAGAGGCCTGTGAGAAGCTGGGCTACATAACCTTTTTTTTGACAGACCAGATGGACTGCCAGGCAAAGGAAGCAGGAGCTTTTCTCGGTGCAATAGCGAAAAGCCATCAGGAAAGTAAGCAGAGCCTTGCCTTTATAGCAGGTGGGGAAACCGTGGTTCAATTAAAAGGAAATGGAAAAGGCGGGCGGAATCAGGAACTTGCTCTGGCAGCAGCAGACAAGATAGCCGGGCTTAAGGATACTGCTGTCTTCAGCATAGGAAGCGACGGTACCGATGGACCAACAGAAGCCGCAGGCGGCTACTGTGACGGGGAAACCAAAAGTATTCTGGCAAAATCCGGTATCAGTATATTTCATTCCTTACAACAGAATGATGCCTTTCATGCATTGGAAAAATCCGGCGGGCTGATTATCACAGGTGCCACCGGTACCAATGTGAATGATGTGGCTGTTTTGCTGATTAAGAGGTAGAAGAGGTATTTTATGTTTTTCATGATGGGAATTATGGATGGAAGAAAAGATTTCGACTTTAACCAGACAATGATCTGCAGTCTGTGTGGCAGATATGGCAGGTATCAGGTTTTTATGACATACACGGTGCTGTCGCTGTTTTTCATACCGGTGATAAAGTGGAACAAACATTATTATGTTCAGACAAGCTGCTGCAATACCGTATATGAGCTTGACCCTGAGCTGGGGAAGCGGATCGCTCATGGCGAGAACGTCGAGATCCTTCCACAACATCTAACCGGAGTCGGAGGCGGAAGATACGATTGCTCCTATAAGCACTGTGAACAGTGTGGCTTTACCACAAACGAAGATTTTGAGTTTTGCCCCAAATGCGGAAGAAGGTTTTAAAGTGGGGACGGTCCTTTTTGTATAATATACTTGATTACAGCTGTGGTACTGAAAACCAGTTTATGGAAAGAAAGATGGTATGCGTTACAAGAAAATTTTGTTACATGGGTTCTGATTCCTTTTTAGAGTTATTGGCAGACGATGATGTGCTGTATCTTACGGACAATGGGATAAGCTCTGAGGGGGGGAAACTCTGTTAGTGAAACTAATGATACAGGAACTTCTGATGCAGAAAATATAGATAAAGAAAGCGCAGACCTGGAAAGTACAGATGCAGAGAGGCTCATCTATATTGCCCGATTCTATGCTAATGACACACTCTATTTATATGAAGAGAATTCTTTGATAATTCAGGTGGAAACAAAACAGTATGAGGAAGAAGAACGAAATGGAAATTATAATGACGAATATGGAGAAGGAGATATTAGCAGTCCATTAGAGCAGTTCCTGTATGAGTTGGATGGAATAATGGAAAAAAGTGAGAACGTTAAATGCACAGAATAAGATTGTCTTCATAGCGCAATGAATGCAGACAACTTATCCTGTGCATTTTGTCCCCACGACTACTACGCATGTGCGATGTTGGTATATTCAGATATTTCCTTGCTGATGGTGCAAAGGTCATCCACGGATAAGCCATGAATATCTTTATTACCGGTGATTCTAGCAAAGGTCTTTAATTCTTCTGCTGAGCATTTCAGGTAATTTTCCACTCTCTTTGCTGCGGCATCAATATGTAATCTTTCACGCAGCTTTTCGTCCTGTGTAGCCACTCCTACCGGGCACATTCCGGTGCCGCAAATGCGGTATTGCTGGCAGGCAGCTGCCACCATAGCAGCAGAAGCAACAGCAACTGCATCGGCTCCCATGGCGATGGCTTTTGCAAAATCAGAAGATACCCGCAGTCCTCCGGTGATCACCAGATCGATATCGGAACCTATGGAGTCCATATATTTTCTGGCACGATGGAGTGCATATATGGTAGGAACGCTGGTAGAATCTCTTATGATGGCTGGGGATGCTCCGGTTGCACCGCCACGTCCATCGATCGTAATGAAATCGGGTTCTGCATAAACACAGAATTCCAGATCTTTCTCAATACGTCCGGCTGCGATCTTGATACCGATAGGTCTGCCATCACTTCTCCAGCGCAGTTCACATACCAGATCTCGCAGATCATTTGCATTGTTTATTCCGGGGAATTTGGAAGGGCTGATAACATCCTGTCCAAGAGGTTTGTTTCGGATTTTTGCGATCTCAGGTGTTACTTTGCCACCCGGTAAATGTCCGCCCATTCCCGGTTTGGTTCCCTGACCGATTTTGATTTCAATGGCATCTGAAGTTTTCAGATTTTCATCTGTTACACTATACAGATTTGGTACATATTCAAAGATATACTTGTAAGCAGCTTCTTTTTCTTCCGGAAGGATACCACCTTCACCACTGCACATTGCAGTACCGGCCGCTGCACTTCCTCTTGCCATTGCAATTTTGGTTTCTTTGGAAAGTGCGCCAAAGGACATGTGGGAAATGTAAACAGGCATATCAAGTACCATTGGTTTTTTAGCATGTTTTCCGATTACAGTTTTCAGAGACACTTCTTCGTGTTCATCCAAAGGCATGGGATTTAACTGTGCTCCAAGGACTAGGACATCGTCCCAGTTTGGCATTTTCATCTGTGTACCCATTGCCTCAATGGCTGATTTCCCGGTAACTGCCATTTCATGAATTTCTTTCATATACCGATAATTGCTGTCTGTTTTGCGGGTTTCTCTGGGATAGCTTAAATCCAGCCCATCAGCGTTTACGGAAACAGGTTCTTTTTTCGATGCCTGCTGCATGTCTGTGCTTTTGCTGGATTCTACCCCATGGAACATCTCCGGTGGCTGTTTACAGATGGGGCATGCTGTTAACTCAGAAAAAGGTCTGCCTTCTTTTTCCTCATCATATTCATACCCACAGATGCTGCATTTGTATACCATAATAAATACCTCCTTTTATCTTATGTATCAGAGTGTAATATCCCAATCCCTAATTTAGAATTATTCTAATTATAATATCTTCTAATAGTTTTGTCAATAAAACTCAAGGCTCTCCTGTTCTTATTTGTCCTTACTCAAATGGTCAAAATAGATAAAAAAAATAGAAAGAACCGTTGAGTTTTGTACAAATATTATATAGAATATTATTATCAATTTGTTTTTTGTCGTAACGAGTCGAAAAGGACTCCAGTAGCACATATGAAAGTAACAGGTGGATAATGTATAGGGAAAAATTTGATTTTTTTATTGTAAGTAATAATCTTCAGATTGAAAAGGTGCTTCGGAAAGTGAAACCACTGGAAGATTGTGAGTATCTTTTCTCCACCTATCCTGATCTTAGTGTAATGGCTAAGGAACAGATGAAGAAGAGCACAGCTGTTATCATAGACAGTGGATCAGAATAGCCGGCAGGTGCTATCGAGGACTGGATACAGCAGGTAAGAGAAGAAAAAGATATGCTGCAGACAGTAATCATACTTCCGCCCGGGCAACCGGTATTAGCTGTCTCCTGTTTTTGTGAGATAGATCACATATGGCTGGTGGAAGCTGAAAACGATACAGAAACCATGAGAAGATATTTTGAAAAGCTGGTATCGGTGATGAAGGAAAAGGCAGATGCCAGAAAACAGGAAATCTGCTTTCAAACGTTGATTGATAGCTCGAAGGATCTGATATGGTTTAAAGATACTGAGGGAAAACATTTGATTGTTAACGACGAATTTTGCCGGTTTGTTAACAAAAGTAAGGATCAGATATATAAACAGGGGCATTGTTACATATGGAACGCTTCAAAAGAAGATGAGAAAGTTTGTCTTGAAAGTGATCAGCAGATCATGCTGGAAAGAGTGACACAAAAATTTGAAGAACAGGTTCATTCCAATGGAGAGGACTATATCATACAAAGTTATAAGTCCCCATTAACAGAGCAGGGAGAAATTTTCGGAACCTGTGGAATTGGTCAAAATATTACCAATGAGAGGAATCTGGAAAAAAAGCTTCAGATGATTTTAGACCATCTTCCTTTTGCTGTTGCAGTTGCAAGTAAAGAAGAAATATTAACATACAAAAATAGATTGTTTGATATTTATTTTCCGGAAACGGTTGATTTTTTTGGAAAAAGTCTTTCGGATCTGAAAGAGTGTCTGCATTTACCGGAGAACGTGGATGAGGGAGAAACGGTTGAACTTAAAATACATCTTGATGATGACCAACCGGTCTGGCTTTCTTATCATGAGAGGAAAATATTGGATGCCTTTGATCTACAGATTGAAAAAATGCTGGTGATTCAGGATATCACTGCAAATAAAAAGCTGGAGAAACAGAAAGAACAGGTTGCCTGTACGGACTTTCTTACCGGGTTATCCAACCGTAGAGGAATGCTCAGAAGTATGGCAAATGATATCAGCGGGTTGACAGAGACAGAGAAGGAAGATATGTGGTTTGCACATGCCGCGGAACGGTTCTCTGGGATGAAGATGGAAAACCGGATTATTTTGCGGGATCTATAAGAAATCATGGACTGGTGAACAGTATTGATCCGCTGACCGGATTTCAGAATCAGTATGGACTTTTTGAGCATCTGAATGTGCTTTACAGTAAGCAGACAAAAGCTAATATTATGATGATCGGAGTTGGTCATTTTTCTACAGTCAATGAAATGTGGGGATATGACTTCGGCAATGTTGTAATCCATAAACTGGTTCAGATCCTGAAGGAAGAGTTTAGAAATGCGGGAGTACTTTATCGGGTAGATGGGGTTAAATTTGTATTGCTGACAAATACTTTTTCCATAGAAGAATTGCAAGAAAAGTATGAGGTTTTGCGGAAAAAGATATGTGAAAAGTTAGAGGTTGACGGTTATCATCCGAATCTGTTGCTTTCCGGAAGTGCTTTGCAGATAGACACTTTTGAGATTAATCCTCAGGCTATGTTCTCCTGCCTGGAGTATGCGAATAATATGTCAAAGGAGAATGGACATGGGAATTTTGTCATCTTTAAGGATAGACTGGATGAAGGCAGAAGTAATCTTTTGTTACTGATTAATGCCATTCGAAAGAGCATCGAACATGATTGCAGCGGATTTAAAATCTTTTATCAGCCAATTATGAAAGCAAAAGATGAAAAGATTCGGGGAGCGGAGGCACTGCTTCGTTGGGAATGTTCAGAATATGGTCTGATTATGCCGAATCGGTTTATACCGATTATTGAAAATGATCCCGAATTTGTGCGGCTGGGAGAATGGATATTGCGGAGAGCATTGGAGGATACAAAGCCCTTATTAGAAAAATACCCTGACTTCGAATTGAATATCAATGTGGCATATGTACAGCTGCGCCAGGATTCATTTGTGCAAATGGTAAAGGAAAATCTAAAAAAAGTGGATTATCCGCCGGAAAATCTTTGCCTTGAAATCACAGAGAGATGTAGATTGCTTGATATAAATTTATTGAAAGGTATTTTCTATGAGCTGCAGGCGATTGGTGTACGTTTTGCAATGGATGACTTTGGCACAGGATATTCATCTATAAGTATTCTGGATCAGCTGAAATGTGATATCGTCAAAATTGATAAAGTATTTGTAGATAACATTGTAAAAGAAGCCAGAAATGCAAAAATGCTAAGTGCCATGCATGATTTGGCAGAAGCCTGTGGAGCAGAAGTTTGTGTGGAAGGTGTTGAAAGCAAAGAACAGTGTGAAATCGTTAAAAAGTGTGGTGCTGACAGCATTCAGGGATACTATTTCTCGAAACCGGTACCTTATGAGGATTTTTTGAATTTTGTCTTGACTTTTTAAAAATGTAATTGATAGAATATCACTCGGAAAAACGAAATATTGAATAAAACGACACAAGTATTGCCTGCGCATGTAAATCTGATTACGGTACACAAGATAGATTTTCGCAGAGCAGGACTTGTGTTTTTTTATGTACAAAAGGAGGATATTTTATGCCAAAAAATCAATTTCAGCGAATGATATTCGCATTGCTAACAGTTATTGTCACGGTTCACGCATATGTGTTTTATAGTTTATATGTGGTGAACGGTAATTATTTTCTGTCTGTGGAAGGAGCTTCCGGCGTGATCGATGGGATTCGTCTAAATGGTGGCGTAATGGCACTGGGGAGTTTGCTGCCTATCTGGGCAGTGATTTTACTTGAGTTCTGTCTTGCTTACATATTGGAGTGTGTAGTGGGAAGCCCATGCTCATTCAAACTTGCATGTAAAGTGTTTGATCCGGAAAAGACCCATCCGGTGCTGTTTGAAACCACAATTATATGTGCGACGGTAGGAATCATGTGTCCTGCCATGAGTTTTCTGGCAGCACTGATCTATTACCCATATTATGTCGGATTTGATGTGTTTACCCTTTTGGCAAATTGGTTGAAATTAGTGTGCTATAATTTTCCATTTGCTTTTTTTACACAGTTGTTCTTTATACAGCCTTTGATTCGTATGATTTTCAAACAGTGGGGACGTATTCTGGACAAAAGATACGTCCCTAATTATAATATTCTGAAAAAGGAGAAATAACAGATGTTAGAAGTAGGAACAAAAGCACCGGCATTTGAACTGCCGGATCAAAATGGAGTAATACATACGCTAGAACAGTACAGAGGAAAAAAGGTTGTTTTATATTTCTATCCTAAGGATAATACCCCGGGATGCAGCAAGCAGGCATGCGGGTTCTCGGAGCGATATCCGCAGTTTAGAGAAAAAGGAGCAGTAGTTCTGGGGGTGAGCAAGGACAGTGTCGCTTCTCATAAAAAATTTGAAGAGAAATATGGTCTGGCCTTTCCTTTATTATCCGATCCGGAGCGGAAAGTGATTGAAGCTTATGATGTGTGGAAAGAAAAGAAAAACTATGGAAAAGTTTCCATGGGTGTAGTTCGTACCACTTATCTGATTGATGAGGAGGGAATCATCATAAAAGCGAATGATAAGGTGAAGGCAGCAGATGATCCACAGCAGATGCTGGGTGAAGTATAATGAAGGTGATTCTTTCCCCAGCAAAGAAAATGAATGTGGATACGGATTCTCTTCCTATTCAGGGGATACCTGTATTTTTAGAGCAGACCTGCGAAATACTGGACTGGCTAAAGACAAAATCCTACGCAGAATTAAAGCAGCTTTGGAAATGTAATGATAAGATTGCAGAGCAGAACCGGCAGCGGCTGGAACATATGGATTTGCAAAAACAGCTGACACCGGCAGTGCTTTCTTATGAAGGGATTGCGTATCAGTACATGGCACCTGCAGTATTTGAAAAAGAGCAGTTTACCTATGTGCAGGAGCATCTCAGGATTTTATCGGCCTTTTATGGGGTGCTAAGACCAATGGATGGTGTGACTCCGTACCGTCTGGAGATGCAGGCCAGAGCGGAGATTGCCGGGCATAAGGATTTGTATGATTTCTGGGGTAGAAGGCTGTATGAAGAAGTGCGGGATGATTCAGGGATTATCATAAATCTGGCATCCAGAGAATATTCCAGATGTATAGAAAAATATCTGACAGACCAGGATACCTATATTACCTGCACGTTTGGAGAAATGTCCGGTGGAAAGATCGTGACGAAAGGAACTTACGCCAAGATGGCCAGAGGTGAGATGGTCAGATTTATGGCAGAGAACAGGATTGAAAATCCGAAGGATATCAGGAAATTTAATCGATTAGGGTATGTATTTCGAGAGAATATATCATCCGGAACAGAATACGTATTCGAGAAGACAGGGGACACTTCTGTGGACAAAAAGACTATCCTATAGACAATGGGCTATTCCATAGAAAAAAGAAATGTCCCCCAAGGAGTGCTGATCGTTCAGGTTGTTTCCTTCAGCATTTGTTCAAACTGCGAGGATGGCATAGGCCTTGCAAAAAGGAAACCCTGTATATCATCACAATGATTTTCTTTCAGGAAATCCAGCTGACTAATTTTTTCCACACCTTCCGCTGTGATATGTAGTCCTAATTTTTGGCCCATATTGATGACATAGTATAATAGAGTTTCCCCATTCGGCTCGCCGATATGGTCAATGAGACTCTTATCCAGCTTTAAGGTATCAAAACATTTCATACTTAGGGTGGCAAGAGAAGAATAACCGGTGCCGAAATCATCCATAAGAATCTGAATTCCCATATTTCGGAAACGTCCAAGCAATCCACTGATGTCCGCTTTGCCCTCCATGGCACTTTCGGTAACTTCAAGCTGTATAAAACTGGGATCCACTCCGCATTCCTGTAGGATAGCCATGTATTTTTCCACGATGTCGGCAAAGTACAGAGAGGCACGACTTAAATTAATAGATACCGGATATATTTTGAGTCCTTCATCCAGCCATTTTACCTGTTGCCGGCATACCGCGCGGAACACATATTCATCCAGCTTGGAGATCATACCATTTTCCTCCAAAAGGGGAATAAAACGTCCGGGAGATATCAGACTGCCATCTTTATCCCGCCAGCGCACCAGCGCTTCGCTGCCGACTACGTTGCCAGAAAGAACACTGTATTTTGGCTGATACCAGACTTCGAAATCACCTTCTGCCAGGGATTCTTCAAATCGTTCTTCTAACTGCTGATCCTGCTGCAGTTTCTCATGATCCATTTCATTGTAAAGGGTATAATACTGATCTCGCTGCGTTCTGGACTGTTCTCTGGCGATCTGGGCTTTGCTGTAAGCATCTTCCAATGATTCATTACCCTGCATGGAATAGATTCCGTATCTGGAATGGATTCCTTTTACCTGTAATTCTTTGGCCAGTCTGTTGATTCTGGTAGAAATCCGGCCCAGTCGTTCCACGAGAACCTCTTTTTCTTCGGAATTCAGGAATATGATAAAAAGATCTTCCTGCACATGACCTGCAATCTCATCACTATGGAGTTCCTGCGACAGGATTTCCCAGACGTTACGAATCATAGCATCGCCGGCTGCTTTTCCTGCAGCAATATTGATGTTGTTAAAATTGGCAATATCCATGGCGATCATGTAGCCCTGTCTGCCCCGTTTGTTTCCCATATCCATACTGAACCTGGCATAATTTGCTCCGCCGGTGAGAGAATCCTCATAGGCATGGCGCAACACCATGTTTTTTCGTTCTCGGGAAAGCATGACCACGAGAACAGCACCAATTAGAATAAAAACAACTACAACAAAAGTCATAAGATAGAGGCTGTTCTGAACAGGCATTGCCCTGCTTTGCAGAACATTAGCTGGTATGATGGTAAGCATGTACCATGTGACGTCACCACCCATAAGGTTTACCGGAGTACAGTAATAATAATTCTCTTCTTCCAGATAAAAGGTTCCGCCATCGGATGTTTTGGCCTCTATCTGGTTTTGTAACATTTTAATGGCATCATCATTACGGGAATCCTTGCCTAATAAATCAGAAAAAATATTTTCCGACAGCTGTAGAGTATCGTTTCCCATGGCCACCATAATTTCGCCATCACTGTTAAAGGCACAGCTGTAGCCCTGCCCATCAAAACAGTCAATCTGAAGTGCATCGTTAAAATCCTGTGAATCATAGGTCAGGCCAAATACACCGGTTACATTTCCATTGTCATCCAGGATAGGAATGGTCATAACATTGACCTGAAGATGGTGTTCTTCCAGTGCATCAATCAATACGCCGGTTATGGTTGCCTTTCCTTCCATGCCTCGCTGATAGAATCCCCGGTAAGCAAGATTGGCAACTCCGCCATCGGTAGAATAGCTTGCCCCACCGGGAAAACAGAACGCAAAACGTTTCAAACCGTATTCATCCAGGAATATGTTGAAAGACTGCAGAGTTTCGTCGATGGTTTCCGGTGTTACCTGATGCATATTTTCTGAAAGGCTTTCTAAAAGCAGAAAATTGGAATGAATCTTATTGTGCAGGGCAAGAGAATTCTGATTTGCAACATCTTCCAGATTCTGCTTCAGCTGATTCTCAAGCTCGCAATAGATCATATAAGAGCTGGCTAAAACCGTTACTACAATAATAAGAAGCACCGACAGCATAATTGTAAATTTTTTCATATTTACAGTTTTTGATGTTTCGCTCATATTACCCTCCCTCATTGGGGACGTATCTTTTGTCCATAGCAAACAGTTTGCTTTTCTTCCTTTATTAAGGAATTGTAACACAGAAAATGAGAAATTCCAATCTCTGAAAACCAGTGGGGGACTACAATATTAGAGAGAAAAGTACATTTTTTAAAATTGTATATGGACTTGCCCGCCCATATAATGAAATTGTAAAGAAAAGATGGCTGGTGAAAAGAACCGCCAAAGAAATTACAGTTTATAGGGAGGGTTAAAAATGAAAAAGAGAATGATTAGCGCTCTGCTGGCATCGTTTATGGCAGTTTCCATGCTTGCCGGATGCGGAAACAGCGCACCTGCAGCAGACGCACCTGCAGCAGCAACAGAAGAAAAAGCAGAAGCAGCTTCTGACGCAGCACCTGTGGCAGATGGCGAAGTGACATTAACATGGGCAGTTTTCGAAACAGATAACTACACGGCTGAAATGTGGCAGACAATTATTGATGCATTCGAAGCTGACAACCCAGGTATCAAAATTGAAAAAGTTCTGATGACTGGTGATTCCAGACCACAGTTCTTAAAAACAATGTTAGCAGCTGGTAATATGCCAGATATCAACGTTGACCCTGTTGACCTTGCTTCTACAGATGGTATCTACGCTGAAGTTCCGGAAGAACTGTTAGAGAAATATGAAGATACAGCAATTGCTACATATAACGGAAAACACACTCTGGTTCCTGCTTACAAAGCATATAGAAATCAGTGTTATTATCACAAAGATCAGTTTGCAAAAGCTGGTATCACATCAGAACCTACCACTTGGGAAGAGTTCGTAGAAGACTGTGAAAAATTGAAAGCAGCAGGATGCATACCACTTATGGGTGCAGGCGCATCTGATATTTGGGCAACAAGCTTTGGTTATTGGACGGGTGTAGCTAACTCCGATATCATGAAAGCATATCCAAACTTCAACGAACAGATTTTAAATGGCGAATTAAGCTGGACAGATCCGGTTATCGTAGACAGCTTAACAAAATGGCAGGATCTGATTAACGCTGGTTACTATCATCCAGGTTCCATGTCCTTCAGCTATACACAGGCTCAGGAAGAATTCAAAAACGGCGCTACAGCAATGTTTATGGATGGTGCATGGGCAACAGCTGGTTACGATGCTCCAGATTCAGGATTCACTACAGACGATATTGGCGTTTTTGTAGTACCTGCATCTTCCGGTGCAAAGAGCTACTGTACAATGCCTCAGTACTGGGGAGTTGCAGAAAGCTGCGAACATAAAGAAGAAGCGTTCAAGTTCTGTGAATATGTACTTGGTGGAAATCCGGAAATCTACAAATTGTATCTGAAATCTGATGCTACATACTCTGTAACAAAAGAGCCCGTTGAATATGAAATGGGACCTGTTCAGACAGAATTTGCAGATAATTATAAATCTATTGAACTTGTACCTGAAATTATGAAGGTGGTAGGTGATACTGCAATGCCTTCCGGATTTGAAGATTTTACATGTAAGTCACTTCAGAACATCTTTACCGGTGCAGATGTTACCGCTGAGTTGGAGACATGGGATGCAGAAATGAAGAGATTACTTGAATCAGCAGAGTAAGATTGAGAAAAAAGTCTCGGCCTGGAGTACCGGCACGGTACTTCAGGCCGATTTTTAAACAGGAGAAAATTATGCGTAAGAAATCAATACTATTTGTTCTCCCGGCATTTGTTATCTATACATTCTTGATGATTATTCCGATTATCGGTGCATTTTATCTGTCATTGACAGACTGGAATGGAATTTCACAGGCGTATCATGTTGTGGGTATAAAGAATTACATAGATATGTTGTCGGATGCCCGTTTACGGAATGCGATTATGGTGACTTTAAAAATTACATTAACAGTCAGTATTAGCGTCAACGTACTGGGGTTATTTGTAGCGTGCCTGTTAAATCGGGCAGGAAAGATGATCAATGCACTTCGTAGTATTTTCTTTCTTCCGTATGTAATCAGTACGGTAGCTATTTCTTTTATCTGGTTATCCATTTTATCCTATACAGGCGTGTTGAATACGATTTTGAACGCTTTGGGAATGGGCAGCGTGATTGCAGATTATATAGGAAATGCCCAAAATGCAATTCGAAGTATCTGTGTGATTGAAATATGGAGAACCCTTGGTTTCCACATGGTATTATACTTAGCATCTATTCAGACAGTTCCGGAAGAACTGTATGAAGCATGTACCATGGATGGAGGAACCGGATGGCAAAAATTCCGATTTGTAACATTACCTATGATTGTGCCCGGTATTACGATCAGCGTCATCATGAGTATCATGACAGAAATGAAGCAGTATGATGTGGTAAAGGTTATTACCAACGGCGGACCAGGTTATTCTACAGAGACCGTTACTTATAATATTGTAACCCAGGCTTTTGGTAATAATATGCTGGGCTATTCTTCTGCCATTGCAGTATTTTTATTTGCAATTATTGCAGTCATTACTATCATACAACTGCGAGTAAGCAGGAAGATGGAGGTGTAGTATGGCAAATGTGGTAAATAAGAAGGAAGAGAAAAAGAATCTTCCATTAAAGATTTTATTGGTTTTGCTTGCATGTTTTTTTGCATTGCCACTCTACATTACAATCATTAATGTTTTTAAACCTACAAAAGTAATATCCAGTTCACCGATTTCACTTCCATTTCCGCCGATTATGGATAACATCACCAGTGTGCTGAATGATCCAAATGTTAATGTATTTGAAATGTATAAAAATTCCATTATGATTACCCTATTTGGTGCAACCGGTTGTATCATAGTATCCTCATTAGCAGCCTACTATATTGCCAGAATGAAAACCAAATTATCTGGATTTTTATACGTATATTTCCTGTTTGGTTTGATGGTGCCATACGTTATTGTGTATGTGCCACTTGTAACAATGTTTAACAAACTACATCTAACAGGTAATTTACCGAGCCTGATTATGGTATTTGTTTCCGGTAGTATTTCCTTCTCTGTTTTCATGTATCAGGGATTTATCGGAGGAATCTCCAGGGAATTGGAAGAAGCGGCCATTATTGATGGAGCAAGCAGTCTTACTATTTTTGTGAAAATAATTATGCCACTTGTAAAACCATGTACCACAACAGTTGCGATTTTTATTGGTCTTTCTATGTGGAACGATTTTTTAACCCCTCTTCTGATTGGTCAGGTAAAAACCATTACGGTAGGTATTTATACAGCAATCGGACCTTATGCATCTGATTGGGGAACTGTTTTTGCATATGTATTATTAGCTACATTACCTGTTACCATTGCATATATTTTTGCACAAAAGCAGTTTATTGCCGGTTTGACAGCAGGTGCAATTAAGGGATAATGTTTCAGAATCAGGAAGATGCAAAAGGAAGTGTCTTCGCAAATGGAATGGGGAGAATAAACATGGTGGAAAATAAGAAACAGATATTGAAAAAGTATACTTTCGGAGAAATGATTGCTGTTTATCTGCAATGTGGAAAATCAGTAGAACTCACTATGATTCCAAGGGAAATGGAAGATCAGTTTGTTTTGGGTGAGTCTATGCATGCAGATTCACTTATCCAGCTAAAAATGGAAGGTGATGCTACTTCAGAAGGTTTCGCGGCAGGTCATACCAATCATAGTTGTAAATCAACTTCGGATTTAGAATATGAGGATCAAATCTATCAGGAAATAGATGGGAAAACTCAGGTGACTACCATACTGAAACATCCTACGGGGCTTCTGGTAAAACATGTTCTTTCCTATGAAGAGGGAAAACAGGCTGTTGCTACCTATACGGTTGTCGAGAACAGGGGGAGGGAAGAACTTACTTTGGAAATGCTTTCTTCTTTTTCCTTATCTTATCTCACACCATTTGCACCGGATGAAGCGACAAACAGACTTCATTATCATAGAATACGAAGCCGATGGAGTGCAGAAGGCAGAGTGGAAACAGGTACAATTGAAGATTTGCAGTTAGAACCATCCTGGTCCAGACATGGTGTAGCTGTGGAAAAATTTGGACAAATCGGATCCATGCCGGTTCGAAAATTCTTCCCGGTTGTAGGCCTGGAAGATGTTCAAGCAGGTGTTGTCTGGGCGGCTGAACTGGCATGTGGAGCTTCCTGGCAAATCGAACTATTCCGTCGTGATGAAAAATTATGTATCAGTGGTGGATTGCCGGATTTTGATTTTGGACATTGGAAAAAATGTTTGGCATCCGGCCAGTCCTTTACCACTCCTGTAGCTTATCTGACTGCAGTAAAAGGTGATTTTGATGCTGCTTGTCGCAACCTGGTAGAGGTGCAGAAAAAAACTGAAATCTTTCGTGGAAAAGAAAAACTTCCTGTGGTATTTAATGAATTCTGTACTACTTGGGGGAATCCTTCAGAAGAAAAGATCGAAGATATCTGTCAGCGGTTAAAAGGAAAGGGGTTTGATTACTTTGTCATTGATGCTGGCTGGTATGCAGATGCAGAATTTGGTTGGGAAAACAATATGGGTGACTGGGAAATTTGTGATGAATTATTCCCACATGGTCTTGATTATACCGTAGAAGTCATTCGTGATGCAGGTATGAAACCTGGAATCTGGTTTGAACTGGAGGTAGTAGGAAAATTTGCCAGAGTACTTAAGCAAACCGATCATCTATTAAAGAAAAATGGAAAATTAGTTCATTCTGGAGAACGTTACTTCTGGGATATGAGAGATCCCTGGACTTGCGATTATCTGGAAGAAAAAGTAATCGGTCTGTTGAATAAATACGGATTTGAGTATATTAAAATCGATTACAACGAGACCATTGGAATTGGATGTGATGGAAGTGATAGCTTAGGTCAAGGGCTTTATGAAAATATACTGGCAACCCAGGCCTTCTTTAGGCGGATTCATGAGAAGGTTCCAGGAGTTGTTATTGAACTTTGTTCTTCCGGTGGTCATAGACTGGAGCCATCCTTCCTGGATGCAACGGATATAGCATCTTTTTCAGATGCCCATGAACAGCTGGAAATTTCGGTTATTGCAGCGAACCTACATCGTGTTATGCGTCCGGAGAAGAGTCAGGTTTGGAGTGTAATCCGTGAGGATGATAGCTTAGAACGTATTTGCTATTCTTTAACAAACACATTCTTAGGTGTATTGTGTATTTCCGGTGATGTACTTCATCTGTCGGATGCTCAGTGGAAGATGATAGAGGATGGTATTTCTTTCTACCGTAAGCTGGATGACTTGATTAAAGATGGACAAACATATTTCTACGGTCCGGTGCAGACCAGCTACCGTAAACTCAGTGGATGGCAGGGGGTTCTAAGAAAAAAGGAAGATACTGGCGAAGCATACCTGATTCTTCATAGTTTCGAGCCAAATCAGCATATGAGGGTAGACTTAGGTGGGAACTATCAGATAGAATTAACCTATGAAGCAAAACAGCATGCGATTCAGATAAATGGTACTGCTTTGGAAGTACAAATGGAGCAGTCCTATGAAACAGTAGCATTGCTGCTAAAAGAGGATTAGGATGCATAGGTAAGGGGTAGAAACCTTGAAAGTATTACGAGAAAAATACAATAATTTAAGCAGCTTCTTTAAGATAACAGTTCTTTTTGAAGCTGTTTTAATTACATCACTTTTTGTAGTGACCATGAAAACAACCAATAGCTTTTCTGATATTTTAAGGGAAAAGGAAGTGGCACTTGGAGAAAACCGTATTGAGAACGTGACCACCTTTGTACAGGAAAAATATAACCGATTTTATGGCTTTCGAAATTATATTCATAGTGGTGAGATTTCAGAAATCATGACCAGAATTTCTGATTCCCGGGAAGAAGCCTATGATTTTAAAAATATCTCTGATATCCAGGTGTTTTTTTCGGCTGTAAGTTATGCGGATGAAAGTATCAGTGATGCCATATTGGTTTCCATGCAGGGAGATGTATACTCTTATACCAGACAAGCTTCCTATGAAGTCGTTCCCAGTTATGATTTCATGGATGAGCCATATATTAAGAAGCTTTTAGATTCCGATGAAAACT
This sequence comes from uncultured bacterium, assembly GCA_945949875.1. Classification (GTDB taxonomy): domain Bacteria; phylum Bacillota; class Clostridia; order Lachnospirales; family Lachnospiraceae; genus 1XD8-76. The sequence continues at coordinate 12,250 of CAMFGH010000028.1, read as the reverse complement.
TTGTGATAAAAAGCGTGGATCCTTCCATCTATAGTCTGAGACCGAGAGAAAAAGTGATTAGCTTCATAGGGAAAATCTATGATGCCACGTTATTCCCCAAAAAGATAGTGAAGGGTATTTTCATTATGAACATTCCCCTTAGTGAAGTGGAAAATGCTCAGGCTATGGGAGAGAGTACCGGTGATGGATTAATGTTTGTGGTATCTGATCAGGATCAGATTCTTTATGCACAAAAGCCGGGTATCTGTGGAAATGCATTCCATGAATCAGATTATACAACTCAGGAAGAAACTTATGTAAGTAGAAGAAACGTGGGTACATCAGGAATATACGCGGAATACATTTTGCCAGAGAGTATTATGTTTGCAAAGATTTATGAAATTCGAAGCAAAATGATTGGGATTTTAATCTGTGCCATCATTATTACCATGGTGTTTGCAGGTGTGATTTATTACCTGTTCCAAAAAAGGATGAAAGCATTGTTTCAGTCTATGGAAGCTGTACAGCAGGGGGATTTGACAGCTGCAAAAGTCAGTGACAGACAGGATGAAATCGGACGGATCATGAACGCATTTCATGAAATGTGTGAGCAGCTTAATCGGTACGTGGAGCAGGTATATCTTTCGGAGATTCAAAGGAAAAATGCGGAGATTAATGCTCTACAGACTCAGATTGATCCTCACTTTTTATATAATACCTTGGAAAGTATTAAAGCAAAAGCATTGCTTTCCGGGGATGATGACGCAGCGGAAATGATTTCGATTCTTGGAAATATGTTCCGTTGGAGCAGCAAGACAGGGAAGAAAGTAGCTTCTCTGGAAGAAGAGCTGGAATATGTAAAGAATTATCTTACACTTCAGTCTTATCGGTACAATCAACAGCTGGATATCAGTATCGATGTAAAAGAAGAGTATCTGGATTATATGGTGCCTAAGTTGATTTTGCAGCCTATTATTGAAAATGTAATTAAACATGCTTTGGACGGAATAGAAGGAACGAAACTGGTAGGAATTTATGCCAGAAAGAAAGACAAGGTATTGGAAATAACGGTGTATGATAATGGTAGAGGTATTCCGAAAGAACAGCTGGAAGAACTTTGGAAACGATTATCAGAGAACAATCAGGATGAATTTGAAAGTATTGGTATTCAAAACGTAAATCAACGTTTGAAACTGATGTATGGGCCGGAATATGGATTAAAGATCCAAAGTATTGAAAATCAGGGAACTGCTGTAAAAATTCTGATACCAGTCTGACAGACAATGCAATGTTTGTGCATAAATTGCCTGTGGACATCGTAATGTGGTGTATAAACGAGGTGACACAATGTTAAAAATGCTAATCGTAGATGATGAGAATCAGATTAGGGAAGGACTTCGTCATATATTGGAATGGGAAGAATACAATATTGAAATCTGCGGGGAAGCATCCAACGGAAAGGAAGCTTTGGAAAAGATAGAGCTGTGCCATCCGGATGTATTGATTACGGATATGAAAATGCCTGTGATGGATGGTTTAGAGCTTCTTAGCAGGGTGAAGGACAAATATCCCCGGATAAAATCTGTTGTGCTGAGTGGATATGATGATTTTTCACTGGTACGTAAGGCAATGAAATATGGTGCATTTGATTATCTGCTAAAGCCTGCAGGAAAGAATGAACTGATTCAGATTTTGGAAGAGCTGATGGATCAGCAGGAAAATGACGGGAATGTTCAGGACTTCCGGCAGAAAGAACCACAGAATGTGGAAGAAGAAAATATTAACATGGCAAAAAGCATGTTGATGAATCGTATTGTAACCAATTCCATTTCAGCCATGGAATTTCATGAAAAGATGGATTTGCTGGAGCTTAGTTTCGGGAGCGGGGAATTGGCAGTAGCCATATTGGATGTGGATAATATTTTGGATTACCAGGAAAGGGCTGCTTTTTCAATCAAAGATGTTTTTTCGGTATGTAAAAAATATTTGGATGAAAATAAGCTTGGTATTCCATTTGTTTCTACAGCAGGTGCAATGGCAATTGTGCTCACAGAAGTGGATGGTGTTCTGATGCCCTTGGGATTAAAAGCACAGCTGGAGCAGCTTCTGGTGCATATACAAGAGGCAGGATTTCCACAGATGTATTTTGCAGTCAGTCGTGCTGTAAAATCTTATCGCAATCTTCCCTTGGCATATCAGGAGGCAAAAGATATCCTTCGCTATAAATATATTTTTGAAGAGGGAATTGTATTATTTGCAGAAGAAATCAGAGAGTATTTTCAAAATAGAGAAGTGGAAAAGCAGCATGTAAGTTCTGAACAGATAGAAAAACTGATTATCGGAGAAAGTGCGAACCAGAATCCCATGGAATATATTGAACAGATACTGGGAAATGATAGGGAAGAGCCTGGGTATGTAGATTTTTATGTATTGCGAAATAGAGCGATGGAAGTGGTTTTCTTTCTCTATCAGTTTTTTCTTTCACATTTTTCAACGGATCAGGAAAAATTCATGAAGGAAAAGGACTCTGCTATGCACAAAATAGCGGAAATCAGATCCCACCATGAAATGAAACATTTTTTGATGGCTCAGTTTGCGAACGCATCTGCAGTGTATCAGGAAAAACAGAACCCAGGCTATAGTAAAATCGTTTCTGATATGTTGAAATATGTAGAGGAGCATTATGATAATATCAATCTTTCCTTACAGTTTTTGGCAGATGAATATGGGGCTAACTCCGCCTATTTGGGTAGACTTTTCCGAAAAGAAACGGGAACCGGATTTACGGATTATCTGAATATATATCGGGTAGAGCAGGCTAAAAAGCTTCTTAGAGAAACAAACCTAAAAGGAGTAGACTTATCGGAAAAGGTGGGATTTTCGAATTACAATTATTTCTACATTGTATTTAAAAAAATAACGGGACAAAAACCTATGGAAATTAGAAATACAAAATAGTAATGGAAAAGATAGGTCCCCACTTAAACTTTCCCCGGCAGAAACTTCACCAGGATCTCTTCCAGTTCCGGGAAGTTAATAGGTTTTGATAAATACTCATCAAATCCTTCTGCCAGAAGTTCTTCACGCATGCCGGATATGGCATTTGCAGTTAAAACGATGATCTTGCAGTATTCGGAAGTTTCGTAGTAGCCACCCAGCTGATGGATTCGTTTCATGGCTTCGATACCATCCATTTCCGGCATCATCTGATCCATGAAGATAAGGTCATACTCCATATCATGGCACATATTGATGGCTTCCTGTCCACTGGAAGCTACATCTACATGCATGCCATAGTATCCCATACTGCGGGAAATCACTTTCCGGTTTAGCAGGTTGTCATCTACAATCAATACATTCACATCGTGTACACGCATCTTCCCAAGAGAAAACTCATCCTTGACCTGATGAGAAGATATCAGATCAGAGTTTAGCGGTGTGGCATCTATCACAGTCTGCTGCACGGTTGCAACAAAGGTAGATCCCTTTCCATATTCACTTTCTACGCTCACGGTTCCGTTCATGAGTGAGCAGTAGCCTTTTACCAGAGCCAGGCCAAGCCCGGTTCCTTCTTTTCCATAATTTGTTTTCTGATCAAACTGCGTAAACACCTCGAACAAATGTGGGAGTTCTTCCTCTTTAATACCGATTCCGGAGTCGCTTACCCGGAAGGTTACCATGAAGGGGTTGGCAAGTGGGTCGGAACAGGAAACATCTAATTTCAAAAAGCCATTTTCCGTATATTTTACTGAGTTATTTAACAAATTAATCAGTATATTTCTAAGTCGATTGGTATCTCCATTTAGCACACTTGGAAATTTCGGATCCATTTGTATCTGGAAATCCAGTCCTTTCTGAGAAGCCTGATTATGTATGATTCCGTAGATATCATGAAAAAAGTCTGCAGTGCGGTATTTCACATTTACAAGAGACATTTTACCGGATTCAATCTTCGAAATATCCAGAATATCATTGATCAAAACCATCAGATTATGGGAAGAGGATTTGATGTCTTTTAAATAATTCTCCATTGTGGGAGAAGGATTTTCTTTGAGTGCAAGCTCAGTAAATCCAATGATAGCATTCATTGGAGTACGAATCTCATGAGACATATTGGCAAGAAAACGACTCTTGGCAGAATTAGAAGAGTCTGCCTCCTGGCGGGCTTCTTTCAACTCTTCTATATATTTCATACGCTCTGACAAATCCTGAATATTAACAATGTAACCGATGATATCCCCATAATGGTCTTTGATTTTACTGACCATCAGATTGCAGGGAGCCTGATTGGAAAAGCAGACAGTATCCTGACTGTGATGTGGCTCATCAAAGGTAAAGATTTCAGAACCCTCCAGGTGAAAGAGAGATTCTATCCGGCAATGGACAAGCTGTTCTTTTTCTTTTGGAAGGGCAAGAAATTTGGAAGCAGCCTCATTTGCAATGCGAAGCTGATAGTTCTCATCAAAAACAAGTACCGGCATTGCAAGGGAATAATAGATAAACTCGGACATATTGGAAACATTGATTTTGGTTCGGTCGAGAATATCCATGGCATAGAATAAGATGATAAGCCCCAGAAATTGTGTAACATTACTGCCCGGAAGTGCAGGAAGACCAACAGCAGGGAAAACCATATCCAGAACCGTTCCAAGAAGAATCAAAATCGTGATCAAAAGGAAATGCTTTCCCAAAACACGTAGTCTCTTCTTTGGGGAAGAGTGAATCATATGGATGATGCATCCAAGGACATTCAGGGAAACCAGAAGAAAATAGGATGTATAGATGATATTAACGATTCCCGGTTTGAAGCGGTAGGTCATGCCAAAGGAGGACAGAAAATACTCTGTCTGATCCCGTTGGATAGAAAGAAAATATGGAATAATACCGGTGAGCGCCACGATGTTAAAAATGCATCGTGTTCTCTTAGAAATCTGTGCAAACAGTCCGATTAAAAACTGTACGGTGATCATGTACAAAATAGTTCCAAAGACTGCAAAGGAACGCCAGAAATAAGCCATTTCTACATCGACCTGCCGAAAAAGCATACCAAATCCAAGACTCCAGATAGCACTGGCAAGAGCATATAAATGTAAAGCCTTGTTTGCGGCATCTAATTTTTTTCTCTGCCAGATAGGGCTGAGGAAAAGATAAAATGCTATGATGCTGTCGATAATCAAAATAGAGGAAAAAAGAGTTTTCATAAGGCACCCCCAAACCTATTTATTTTGCTTTTTCTTTCGCACTGCATGCTTTCGCAGAAAAACAAATAGTGCTTCGCACTGCTTGTTTTTCTTAGCAGGAAATAGACTCGAAAACCCGCAGCTGTCGCTGCTTAAAGTTCTGCTTCGCAGAACAGTTTTCTCGTTAATAAGCACAGAAAAACAAATAGTGCTTCGCACTGCTTGTTTTTCTTAGCGCTTATTACATTATAGCATGGAACGGTATGGAAGAATAGGAGAATCAAAAAAATTGAAAACATATAAAACCTATTGATATAGTAGGAATAATAGTGTATGATTCATTACAATAAAAGATTTTCAGAGAAATCAGTGATTAGCTCCCCGTTGATAAACAGGGAGAAAACAGAAAGGAGCAGGGCATTATGAGAGCAGGTCGTAATATGGATCGTTGCACAATGATGTGTATGCATCGAATGCTATTCTCCCAGGCAGATCATATGGCCGGGTGTTTGACTCATTTGTCTTGCACCCATATACAATAATTTGTCATTTCAAATTGGAGTAAGCCATTGCCTGGGAGATATCATCCCGGGCTTTTTCTTTTCATTGGAAATCATTTCGAATGATCTGTAAAAAGAAAAAGCGTGGTGAATAAATACAAATCCGGGACCTGTATATGGAGTGGGCTGGATATAGAGTCGGTAAATAAAGGCAGGCTAAAAGGATAGGATATATCCTAAGCAATCATTGTAAAAATTTGAAAAGATAAAGGAGATAAAAGCAATGGCAGATTATAAATTATGGAACGCATTAAAAGAAGCAAAAAATTACAGATGGGTAGAACTTTCCCATTCCTTAAACAACGACAGTCCATATTGGTCAGGAATTCCGGAGGGCTCGGTAGAGCTTGGAAAAACGGTGTGGGATTGGGGAAAACCGGAACTGGAGTGCCTCATTCAGACCTTTAAATTCCCGGGGCAGTTTGGAACCCATATTGATTTTCCGGGACATTTTGCAAAGGGAAAGAATCTTTCGGAAAAGTATGATGTGAATGATCTGATCTTTCCGCTTGTGGTAATCGATATATCAAAACAGGCAAAGGAAAATCCAAGATATGCTGTGACGGTAGAAGACATCAAAGCATATGAAGCAGAGTATGGTCCGATTCCGGATGGAGCACTTGTAGCACTCCGAAGTGACTGGTATAAAAAATGGCCGGACATTGACGCAGTATCCGGAATCGATGAGGAAGGAAGAGAAAATGCTCCGGGATGGTCTTTGGAGGCACTTGAATATATCTACAAGGTGAGAAATGCAGCAGCAAACGGTCATGAAACCTTAGACACCGATTCCTCTGCGGTCGCAGAAGAACATGAAGACCTTATCTGCGAAAGATATGTTCTGGAACAGGAAAAACTGCAGGTGGAACTTCTTGCGAATCTGGATCAGGTAAGTCCAGCCGGGGCAGTGGTTATTGTATCTTATCCCAGAATAGAGGGAGCCACCGGTCTTCCGGCAAGAGTCTGGGCGATCACAGAATGATAGAGAAATAAAATGATTTGCAGGAAAAATGAAAAATAAAAGGAAAGATACAAATAGTAGGAAAAGTGTAAAACAATAGGAAAGATGCAAATAGTAGGAAATATGTATGAAAACAATACTATGCTTTGGAGATTCCAATACCTACGGATACAGACCGGATACCGGTAAAAGGTATGCGGAAGATACCAGATGGACCGGAATCCTGAGAGAAAAACTGAAGGACAGGAAAATAGAGGTGATAGAGGAAGGGCTGGTTGGAAGGACCACGGTCTTTGAGGACAGTATCAGACCGGGTAGAAAAGGAATCGATTATCTGGTGCCTCTTTTGGAAACCCATGCACCGGTAGATGAATTGATACTCATGCTGGGAACAAACGACTGCAAATCCATTTACAAAGCATCCCCGGAAGTCATCGGACTGGGAATAGAGAGGCTGATCAAAGGGGCCAGAGCATTTAATCCGAAATTGGAAATTTTGCTGATATCCCCTATTTATCTGGGCGACGATGTCTGGAAAGAGGAATATGACCCGGAATTTGATCAGGAATCCGTTCAAACATCGAAAAAATTGAAGGATATATACAAAAAGATGGCGAAGAAATATGACTGTCAGTTTCTGGCAGCATCCGATGTGGCTGCTCCTTCTATAGTGGATCAGGAGCATTTAAATGAAGAGGGTCACAGGGCCCTGGCAAATGCGGTTCTGCAAAAAATAATAGAGCAACAGATTGAAAAGATAATAAGCAATGAAATCAGCATAAGCTCAGATAACCTGAAATAACACGGTGAAAAATGCAGAAATAAACAGAACAAAAATTCGGTGTAAATCTTGTGTTTTTTCGTACAGTATTTTATATTTATGGTATAGAGTTTTTACTCTTATGGGTTATTTCAGAATATAAAATAATGTAAGAAAGAAGGGTTATTATGGACAGATTAAAAGACAAAGTTGCTGTGGTTACTGGCTCAACCAGTGGGATTGGTATCGGGATTGCAAACCTGTTCGCTGCAGAAGGCGCAAAAGTAGTGATCTGCGGACGTAGAGAAGCAAAAGGACAGGCTGTAGTGGATGAGATCAAAAAAAATGGTGGGGAAGCAAGCTATCATTTTATGGATATTACAGATCCGGAGAGTATCGAGAAGCTTCTGGCAGATACCGCAGAAAAATACGGTAAAATAGATGTTCTGGTAAACAATGCAGCCAACGTGGCTTTGAAGGACGGACGTGTAGATGAGCTGACACTGGAAATGTGGGATCAGATTTTCCAGAGCGATATGCGTGGTACTTTCTTTACCACAAAATGTGTTATTCCATATATGCAGAAAAACGAAAACGGTGGTTCTATTATAAACATTGGTTCCATGGCATCCTGTGGTGGTGACCTGGGTTCCACAGCATATGCCTGTGCCAAAGCAGGGGTTGATATGCTGACAAAATATACTGCTCTGCAGTATGGTAAGCAGAACATCCGTTGTAACTGTGTTCGTCCGGGTCTGATTGTTACACCACAGAATGAAGCAAATGTACCTCAGGTTTTGAAGGATATCTTTTTAAGCAATATTCTGGGGAACCGTTATGGCTGTCCGGAAGATATCGGACATATGTGCGTATATCTGGCTTCTGATGAAAGCAGCTATGTAAGCGGACAGGTGGTCAATGTGGACGGCGGATTAAACTCTCATGTTTCTACTGTTGCACAGTTCAAAGAACTGAAATCCCGTACATGGTAGGAATAAAGTGATGTGCAAGTTCAAGGAATAAAGCAACATACATGGTAGGAAAATGAAATGCCCAGAAATAAGTATCCGGAAGAAACCGAACAGAAGATCATTGAAAAAGCATTGGAGCTTTTTACTTCAAAAGGATATGAAAGTACATCGGTTCAGGATATCATAGATGCAACCGGACTTAGTAAGGGTGCAATCTATCATCATTTTGATTCCAAGGAGAGTATTCTTCTGACCGTGTATGAAAGGATATTCGGGAAAGCCTGGCAGGAAATGATGAAGATCGTAGAATCGAATGAGATGAATGGCCGGGAAAAATTGCAGGCAATCTTTCTTCATTCGTATCAGGATAAAGAGCACGTTGATTTTATGATCTCGATGCCGGATCTGCTGGACAATCCACAGTTTCTGGCACTCTATTTGAAAGAGAGTGTTTATAAAATTGCTCCAAAATGTATTTACCCTGTTTTACAGGAGGGCATTGAGGATGGCTCTATAAAATGCAAATATCCTATGGAAACCGCACAGGCACTCATAGCGCTGTCCAATGTATGGATGAATCCGCTGATTTATCATCACAGCGGAGAACTTCCGGAGAATAAGACAGCAGTACTTCAACAGATTCTCCTGGGTCTTGGAATAGAAATGGATGACTTCGGGATGGAAGAACAAATGAGAGAAGTCATGAAAAAACATATAGAAGAACAGGTATAAAACAAAGATATAATAGAAAACGGAACGGTTTTCTATTATATTTTACTATTTACAGACCGACGGTCTGAAAAGAAAGGATGAGAACATGAAAGATTTCAAAACAAAAGGAAACCTTTCATCGGTGGAACAAAAAAGACTGGTTACATATCTGATATATACCTTTGGGATTGCCTGGGGAACGGAGGTTTTGCTGATTGACCTTTATCATTTAAACCTGTTATCCACAGCAGCAGGAATGGTCATTTATTTTCTGGTTATTGGATTTGGGGCAGGAATGGCATCGGCTTATGCCGCCTTTTTGACAGAAAGAACGGGAAATGGGATAACCTTTAAAGCATTTTTCAAAGGTTTGTTCCGAATGGGAGATTCGAAAACATTTATATAGAAATGACAGGGAAGACATCCGGGGAGATATTGATTGGGACTAAGGTGGCATATTTGGGTAAGCATTTCTGCCTCTGGCGTTGCTGTTTTTACGACCCAGTATTTTGGAATAAATATTCCGAAAGTTGTGAAGTGTATTTTGATAGGGATACATACAGTCATTTTCGCACTTGTTTTTTCCTGCGAATATCACAGCATGTTTTACACCAGTATAACTTATACGGAAGAGGGACTTTTTTCACATAATATCTATGGACACGGACCAATATATAATGCATATACTGCGCTGCTGACGATATATTTGCTTATTAATTTTGTTCTATCGCTGGTTGTCATGCTTCGTGAGAAAAACAGAAAGCTAAGAATTAGGATGCAGCTGATCATGGCATGTGTGCTGATTTCATTCTCGGGATTAGTGATATTTTTATCCGGCCTTTCCAAAGGATACGATGCCACTTCCCTGGCTTACTTATTATGTACATTTATTATGATTTTGGCGGTACTGAAATATGATCTGCTGAATGCACTGGATAAAGTGACGGAATATATTTCGGATAATCTTTCGGTAGGAATTGTGGCAGTAAATCCCTATCATCAGATCATATATAGCAATCAGCCTGCGATTCGGATCTTCCCCCACCTGGAAAAAGAAAGTATGGAAGTCATAGATATACTGAAAAGACATCTGGCGACAGAATCTGTAATCAAAAAGGGTGAGGAAGTCTATCGGGTGAAATGTACGGAACTTCGTAATGAAAAGAAGCACTTAGGTGAGCTGTTTATCATGGATGATATCATGAAAGAATATGTTCGTTCTATGAAGGCTCAGAAAATGGCATTGACGGATGGTTTGACCGGATTTGGCAACCGCCGGGCCTATGAACAGGATATGGAAAAATATTCCGGTAAAGAACTGGATGAAAGATTTGTATATATTGCCATGGATATTAACGGACTGAAGGCAGTCAATGACAGTCTGGGTCATGATGCAGGAGACGAACTCATCCTGGGGGCAGCAGAGTGCATTAAGAAAAGCATTGGAAGGGATGGAAAGATATATCGAATCGGAGGAGACGAGTTCATTGCCATTTTGTTTGTGGAAGAAGAAAAACGGGAAGAAATACGAAATCGCCTTTTGACGATAGTCGGCAGCTGGTCAGTGGAAAAGGTAAAAGAGCTGGCTCTTTCCTTGGGGCAGACTTCCAGGAAAGAATTCCCGGATAAAACAGCCGCAGAATTAGCAAAAATAGCGGATATGCGTATGTATGAGGATAAAAACGAATATTACCGAAGAACCGGTAAAGACAGACGGAAAGTAGTTATTCAGGCGCACTCTTAAAAGAGCGCGCCTATTTTTTTGATTCCTTCCAGGATAGCATCCTCGGAGCTGTTGGTATAATTGAGTCTCAAAGTATTTGCCTCTCTGCCATCGGTATAAAATGGATTACCGGGTACAAATACGACCTTATTTTCCCGTGCTTTCTCAAAAAGCTTCAGGGAAGACATTCCTTCCGGAAGAGTGGCCCAGATAAACATACCGCCTTCCGGTCTGGTAAAGGTAACTTCCTTTGGAAAGTATTGTTCCATGGCGGAAATCATGGTCTGACACTGCTTTTTATAAAGCCGGCGTATTTTTTCGATATGCTCTTCGATATCGTGGTGGGTCAGGTAGTCAAGCAGGATATACTGGGAAAAAATGTTGGAGTGCAGATCTGCCGCTTCTTTGGCAGTATTGATAGCGAGACGCAGATCAGCATCCTTGATTACCATATAACCCAGACGCATTCCCGGTGTAACGGTTTTGGAAAAGGTTCCAAGAAGAATACTGCCGGACGGGGCTGCTTTGCTGATATAGCCATAAGGATTTCCATCAAATTTCAGATCCCCATAAGGGTCATCTTCTATCAGAATACAACCATATTTCTGCATCAGACTGAGCATTTTCTCACGTTTTTCCTGCGAATAAGTCAGACCGCTGGGATTCTGAAAGTTGGGAACCGTGTAGGCAAATTTTACCGGGTGGGATTCTAAAGAGCATGCTTTTAAAACCTTTTCCAACTTCTCCGGATTCATGCCATCAGCTTCCAAAGGGATGGCATGGAAGGTGGGCTGATATTGGCTAAAGGCCTGAATCGCACCCAGATAACCCGGCTCTTCCAGGACAATATCATCCCCTTTATTGATCAGAACCTTTCCAATCAGATCCAGGGCCTGCTGGGAGCCGGTGGTGATGATGATTTCATCGGCGCAAATCTCCATCCCCTGATTCTGATGCAAACGGTGGGCAATATATTCTCTTAGCTGTGGAAGACCTGCAGTCTGCGAGTACTGAAATACCTTGCTTCCATAGGTGTCAATGATCCGGATGGAAGACTCTTTCAAATCTTCCATGGGAAAAGAAACCGGATTGGGCAGACCACCTGCAAAGGAGATCAGATCGTCACTTTCCGTTGCCTTTAAGATGGCCCGTATGAAAGATGGAGGCGTTGCCAGACTGCTGTCGGATAATTTGTTTTTGAATGTATTCTTGTTCATTCTAATTCCCTCTCTTTTCCTGTTTAGCTCTAATTGCGTTCTATCATATTTTTCAAAGAGTTTCGTATATGCTTTATTTTTTTAAACGGATATGATTTTCCAAGTTTATCATTGCTATTGGATGAATACAATAGTGACATGCTCCCACCACTTAAATCCTGGATTTTGAAGTGGGGGCTTCCTGTTCA
>CAMFGH010000027.1 GCA_945949875.1 uncultured bacterium | reverse complement strand
AGATTGTGGCACTGGATAAAACCGGAACGATTACGCAGGGAGAACCTAAGGTTACGGATATGATTCCGGTAAACGGCAGGAGTGAGACAGAGCTTTTGTCAATCGCTTATACACTGGAGAAAAAGAGCGAGCATCCACTGGCAAGAGCAATCACGAAACGTGCTGAAAAGGACGGGCTGTCGGCAACTGAGGTTGAGAATTTCCATGCACTGCCCGGAAATGGGATTGAGGCAATGCTTAATGGCGCAGCTTTGTATGGTGGCAGCTATAAATTTATCAGTGAACAAATTCAAGTGACTGATGAGATAAATGTAATGTCAGAGCATCTTTCGGAAGAAGGAAAAACTCCGTTGTTTTTTGCCTGTGATGGTGAACTTTACGGTATTATTGCTGTTGCAGATACGATCAAGGAGGATAGTCCCAGGGCAGTGAAAGAAATGCAGAATATGGGCATCCATGTTGTAATGCTGACCGGTGATAACGAACGCACGGCTAAAGCTATCGGGGCGAAGGCAGGTGTGGATGAAGTAATTGCCGGTGTACTTCCTGATGGCAAGGAAAGTGTAATCCGTAATATGCAGCAAACAGGAAAGGTCATAATGGTCGGTGATGGCATCAATGACGCTCCTGCACTGACGAGTGCTGATATCGGCATTGCCATTGGTGCAGGTGCAGATGTAGCAATTGATGCAGCAGATGTGGTGCTGATGAAAAGCTGCCTATCCGATGTATCTGCAGCGATACGTCTAAGTCGTGCAACTCTGCGTAATATTCACGAGAATCTGTTTTGGGCATTTATCTATAACATTATCGGTATTCCATTAGCGGCGGGCGCGTTTATCAGTGTTTTGGGTTGGCAGTTAAATCCAACGTTCGCTGCGGCAGCCATGAGCTTGTCCAGTTTTAGTGTAGTCACGAATGCGCTGCGTTTGAATTTCTTTCGGATGTATGATTCGGGGCGGGATCATAAAATCAAAAATAAAATGAAAATCACAACAAAAAAGGAGACAAAAACTATGACAAAGACACTGAAAATCGAAGGTATGATGTGTGGGCATTGCGAGATGCACACCAAAAAAGCGCTCGAAGCACTTGATGGGGTGATAAAGGCAGAAGTCAGCCACAAGACCGGAACCGCTGTTGTAACCCTTGAAAAAAATGTTCCGGATGATGTTCTTATGCAGGCTGTAACCGATCAGGGATATCAGGTAACAGATATTCAATAAGACACTGATATAGTCAATTATAAAATTGCAAAATTTCTTGTGAAGGGGCGATTATCTCGCCCCTTTAGGTTTGTGTTGTTCTAGTGTTTGTCTTACCACATTTTCAATTGTCTTTATTGGCAGTTCTTTATCGTATGGGATATAAATTGCATTTTTCTTTATTACGAATTGACTTAATTGTGGTTTAAGTATTTCAATAGTCTCCATATCCACATACAGACTAATGTGTTTTTTGCAAGCAGCTAAAGATATCGTATGCCTGTCCTTTTCAAACAATGGCATACTCCAAGCTATTCGCTCTCTAACTTCAGGAACACAACGCCGAATTAAATTTCTTAATTCCACAACATATGTTCTCGCTTCTGGTATCTGTAATTCTATATATTCATCAACACTTTCAGGAGCCTTACCACAATAATGTCCCTGGTTTGTTCTTTTAAATTCTCTTCCACATTTAGGGCATGTCCACACAACAAAACCTCCACAAAGCATTTGCTATTTTCTCAATATTTTCTCTTTCACTTTTTGTATGTGATCACGATTCCAATAACAGAAACCAAAAAAGCAATCGGTGCCAGTCTTACAAAAATAAACTCAAATCCATGCAGGATTGTTCCCACAACTGCTAATTCAGGATCATTGTAATTCCACTCCAAATAAGAACTGTTCATAACTGCAAGCGCAATAAAAATCATAACAATTAATGTGCATAATGAGAAAAGTACCCAACGAATGGTTTTAACTCTTGCCATGCTTCTCCTGGCAAGCTGCAGATTAATCACCTCCAGCTTTTCGGAAATTGTCTTTATATCGTCCGATCTGTTTTCCTGTACATTTTCCCCCAGCAATGCACTTACAGAAGTATCCAACTGGTTCGCTAACGAAATAAGCATATTTGAATCGGGAACGGATAGGCCATTCTCCCATTTCGATACAGTCTGCCTTACCACATTGAGTTTAACTGCAAGTTCCTCCTGTGAGAGCCCTTTTGATTTTCGAAGATTTTTTATATTTTCGTTTAACATGGTCTGTGCCTCCTTGTTTTTTGATACATCCATTTCATATCAAAAGAGCCATTGCCACAAGCAACGCATAGTAACATTAAGGTTAGGTAGCTCATAAAACTGGAATTTGGTGTAAACACCTAAGTTTCAATACTCTTGTACCTTTCACATAATCACTCGTAAATCTTTCCCATATACAACATCTTTGCAAAAGTTTTATAATCAACATTATCCCAGTCAGTTTCTTTATCAAACTGAGACATATCATCTACCCAGCTTGCAAGTTGTCCAAGGAAATCAGTTAGCGACGTATTGGTCCACTCTTCCGGATGCTCATCTGCGTCCTTCGCCAATTCAACGACAAAGTTTAAGAAATCATCCATATCCTTAATATTGTTTATCTTCTCTACTGGATTGTTCATAACTTTCTCCTCCTATCTGCATATATTTTAATAAAAAATATGCAGATTTCCAATTTAAATCTGCATATTTCATATCAAAAGGTCCAATGAGGGTTCCTGCTTCGGAGCATCATTTCGTTCTTCTTCCATAAAATCATCAGAAAACATATCTATGGCTTGCATAAACGAACTCCTCCACTGACTACTCTCTATAACCTATTAAAGCAATTCAGCATATCATGTTCATCGTCTTCATCATACATCTTTGATGAGAATACCACTTTTGAGTCAGTGTTCTACGGCTTAATTTCTATATTAGGAATTCTGGCATCGAAGTTTGCCAGAATCAGTTCTGCTTTTTTCATACTCTATGTTCTCCTTAAATCCCAATTTCGGCACACATATTTATACTAACCTTACCCCTATTTTCTCAAGTTCTTCTTTCGTTTTCTCAAATCGAGGCAAATTAGATACACCTACACAGTTCAATAAAATAGAAACATGGAAACCACTCTTCACCGCACCTTTGGCACTAGCCTTAATGCATGAATTCCCATCTACACCCATCATTTCAATCTCTGAAATACTCTTTGCTTTAAGATATGAAACCAACTCTTCCGATGAAAAAGCATCTGCCTGCATTTTGCAAAACACATTATCTGATGCCAGAATAAGCTCCTCTGCAAATTCATCTGTGACCATTCCGCTACGGAGTTTCTTCGTATTCTTTATATATACGATATCATACCGATTCTTTTGGGCTTCGATTATTCGCTCATTGATTTTCTGTACTATATTGACTTCATACTTTGAAATATATGTCTTCTGAATATCTATTACCAATAGTGCTTTCATATTTTTCCTTTTTAAACCGCTTTTCACGGTACTACTTTTTGCTTTTGTTCATTTTTCATCCCTTTAACACAAGTTCTATTTCCCCATAAATATCCCACAGATCAAGAAAGTAGCTCCTATAACAATAATCGGTATCAACAAAAGGCAAATACCTATCGCCCATGCTTCATATGACTTTTTTCCTCGTGCCTTGCAAATAATGTCATAAAGAATCATTAGGATACCCGGAACAATTGCTATCCAGGGCACATTAACGCTTAACGCTAACCTTTCTGCATTCCAATTGATACTCAGCAGGATTTCCAACACTGATAGCAATACTAAATACATTCTCCATAAAATACAACCGACGCATCGTTTACCTTCTGAAAAACCCCCTTCTGCAAACATTCTACGATTCGTTTATCGAAGCACACTTCCCTGAATCAAACAAACTCATCTGCTCATATTTCTCCGGAAAATCATTCAGATATGCAAAGCACTCTTTCGGCTTGTAAAGGATACCATGCTTTCTGCAGGTATCTGCAAACACCGACATCAGTTCCTTTGCCTTCGGACTGGGCAATTCATAAGCATTACCGTATCGCTGTATATAGTTATGCTTTACCCCCGGAAAATGCTTATCCAGTGCAGCATAATAATACTCCCTGTCTCCGTCCCGTAACGTCAGCCCCATATCAAAGCAGATGATTCCCTTTACACCCACCCTGGAACATTCCTCCAGGATTGCCTGGATGTTTTCCACGGTATCGTTGATAAAGGGCAGGATTGGAGTCAGCCATACTACCGTGGGAATCCCCCTCTTCTGCATCTCCTGCAAAACCTGAATTCTCCTTTTTGTATTGCAAACGTTAGGCTCTATGATTTTACATAAATCATCATCAAATGTGGTCAAGGTCATCTGTACCACACACTTGGTTTCACCATTGATTTTCTCCAGCAAATTAATATCCCGTAGGATTCGATCCGATTTCGTCAGAAGTGTCACTCCGAACCCGTACTGCAATATGATCTCCAGGCATCTTCTTGTCAGTCCTAATTCTTCTTCGCAATGCATGTATGGATCGGACATTGCCCCTGTCCCTATCATACATTTCTTTCTCTTTGACTTTAGTGCCGCTTCCAAAAGCTCCGGTGCATTCTGCTTTACCTCTATATCCTCAAAAGGATGGGTAAAATGATAACATTTGCTTCTGCTGTCACAGTAAATACACCCGTGAGAGCATCCCCGGTATATATTCATTCCATAATGGCCACCGTTTCCGGTTAGAATTCCTTTTGCATCAACAAAATGCATATCACACACTCCTATGTAAGTTGACACTCCCCATAGCTAAAGCAGGAGATTTGCAACACATTGAATAATTTCATTATAGCCCTATTTCAAAACATTATAAAATACTTGTTGCCGAAACAGCCCAGGAACACAAGCAGTTCACCGTAGATAAGCTTCCCAAAGGCAATATCTGGTTTTGTGACCCTGATGGTCTGGGAACTCCCGGATACGGGCTTTGCCTTTCTGCAGATGCCTTTCTGCAGAAGATATATGCTGCCATCGGAAATAGTGGTAATATTATATATATCAATCCGGAAGCAAACGATGCAAGTAAGCACCCGCAAAACACAGGAGAATCCCATGGGAATCAATGTACTTACCAATGAAATGAATCTACGAAAAGTGGAAGAAAGAGAAAATCAGCGCAAAAAAGTGGAATCCTGGTATGTTACCATACCGGGCATTCCGGCCTCAGAAAAAAGTATCATAGAAAAGTCACAGAGATATCAACTGGGAGCAAGTCTTCTTCGCTTCTTTATCATAGAGATGATTCTTCTGTGTGCCTTTGCGTTTTCTTATGCCCGTTTCGATCCCTTTGAAAGCATAACAGGACACAGACTAATGGGAAAGAAAATCACAACAGCTGTTGTGCAGGAAGATGGCACATCCGTTTCTCTGAAGGATCCAAATCAGGGAGAACATGTGATTTATTCTCTGGACGATTTAGGAATGTCTTCGAATGGCTATTCCTATGGAGATCGCATCCATGTCTATTGGAATAAAGAAAAGAGTGGTGACTATCATATCCTCACTGCACTTCCTGAGAAGCAGGCTGCTCATATCGAACAGATTCATTTTGGAATCCTTATGTCCGTTTTCTCTGCCATTCTAATCGGTGGAGTATTGATCTTTCTTTTCAGGCGCAGGAAATATACCGGATGGTACACACAGTTTTACTGGCGTATGGAGAAATTCTGCTCTGTCTATGGTGTGTATTCTATGTATCCCGGTCTGGAGACACCGGATGCTTTCATTGCCTATGGGACAGAGCATCCCTATCCTTTTGCAGAAGAATTTGCAAGAATACAGATTACAGCAGAGGAAAAGAAAAACAGAAAGCAGAAAAACCTGGGAATCATCCTTTCTTCCATCCTGCTTACCATAGCCATTTTTGCCGGAGCCATACTGGTGGTTTCCGTGAAAGACAATGTAAAGCAGGAAAAGAATAGGGTGATGGAAGCAAATTTTATCGAAACATTTCAGGACGCAGTCTGCGGGAATATGGAACCATTAGGCAGCAGTTCTGATTATTATAATCCCGGCGATATGGTGGAACAGGTAAAGGGATCTTTCCCCGGAGAGGATATTTACTATAAGATCATGAAAAAAGATGATTACATTTATATCTCTTATACCACCGCTGCAAAAAAGAACGTCTATCTTGAGAGGTATATACCGGTAAATGGCAGCATCGGTGAGGATGCTACCATTTATAAACTGGATATTGCTATGGTATCAGATGCAGTGCAGCCGGATGATATCCTTCACAATTATACCGGGGTTATTGAAAACAATGACTAATTGGAACTATTGAATTCTCGATTCATATAATGTGCAAAGTAATCACATTACATTTTCCCAATAGTACGCAAGATAAATGCAAAAATATCTTGACAACGAAGGCAAAACAGAAAGAGGTGTTCTACAATTTGACAAATATCACATTATTCACCTGTTCTGTCACATATATCTCCGTGTCTGTTTCGGTTAATTCATAACTCTCAACAATCCTGGAATCATGCTTTTGCAAAACTTCCTCTTTTGCTCTTTCTCGATTTACCTCTAATGCTTGATCAACAATATCTAATCCTACTATTTCACAGGACGCATATTTCTTTGCAATAGGAAATGACATATATCCACTGCCAACTCCCAAATCCAGTATCTTTGCTCCACCCGGAACATGTATAAAGTCAATAATTTGACGTAAATGTGTTTCGTCCTGAGTCTGTTTATTGTAAAATGCACCTGATGCAAAACTTTTCTCAAATTCATTTTTGGTTGCTTCAATGCTTGCTTTCTGATTCATTTATGATTCTCCCCATAACGTTGCACATTTTCCATTTTTATATGGATATTCCCGAACCTTTATCATATAATCCAAATTTAGAACTTGCAAATTTCCATCAAGGCAAATCCTCTACATCAATGACTTTTATCCCTTTCTCACATAACATTTGGGCAAACACGCCTTGTCCTGAAATCTTACAACCGGTAAAAGTTCCATCATATATCTGCTTCACACCACAGCTCGGACTTCTTGACTGCAAAATACAAAGATCAACATGATTATCTATAATCTTTTTCGTTTCCAGCTGTGCCCCTCTTCGGAATTCTGCATCCACGTTTTTTCCATCTTTCATTGTTACGATTCCTTTTACTATTTCAGCCGGAACTCTGGGTGTTGGCAGACCTCCCGCCACTTCCGGGCAAACCGCTATCACTTCATGTCCTTCGATAAAGCGATGAACCTTTTCGCTGTAATTATTTCCACCATCATATTTACAATTTTCACCCAATAAACAGGTACTTACCGCTATTTTCATATGACAATCTCCCAAATATAATATGCATGCTATAACTTACATACCATGATATATTCTTCATTGTTTTCATCTATTATGTTAAATCCGACCTTCTTATACATCCGAACCGCATAATTCATCTTTTGAACAGATAAGGATACCTGCTTATAGCCTTGCTCCTTCAATACCAGGATTATCCGTTTCATCAGCTCCGTGCCTATCCCATAATTTCTATAATCTTTTAGAAGTGATATTGCTATGGATGGTGTTTCATCATCCACATAACCATAATCTTTCATGATGCGGGCCCATACTGCACCTACTATTTGTTCAGAGGTCTCAGCCACAAAACATACATCACTTTTTTGTTTTCCAAAATCAGAAACATATATTTGTAATTCCGGCCTCTTTATAATCTCTTTCGGAGGCGCTTTAATTCCCTCTGGAACAAAAATAGCTTCATACAAAAAAGTATCTAATATTGCTGCTTCACCTTGTCTAAGTTCTCGTATCAAATACTCCATATTTCCCCTTTGAAACCTTCTTATTTCTCATCACCATAAGCCTGTTCCCGGTCTCCATATATCCAGTATACTGTAATATCCTCATAATCCATTTCAAGACAAAAGCTTTCTTTTTCCGGAACAATTCTAAATACCCATGTTTCTTTCACCGGCTCCAGATCTGAATCCATTTCTGCGGAAAGCACTTTATCCTCCACTGTATAACGGCCATGCCATCCAATGGCTCCGATATACCAACTCATGAGACCATCACTTTTTATCTCCATACTCGCATCAAATTCCATATACCCCGGAAAACGGTCCATAAATTCTACCAGATCATTCTTTTCCGCATCCAAGTGCCAGGGGCCGACCAAGTCTTCTCCCGAAACCATTTCTTCCATTTCAGCAGACTCTATTCCCTGCTCATCTATATCCCCCATTTCTGTTTCCGGCATTTCATTCTCATTTATTTTCTCTTCCTGTATTTCACTTTCTTCTATTTCATTTTCCTGTATTTCTTTTTCCCACTTTCTATTCTCCTGTGCCTCATTTCGGCCACAGGCTGCTATAGACAGACACATGGTTCCCATCCATGCGATGGACAATAGTCTTTTCATTTTTTCTCCTCCCTTCGAAAGCTAACGAACGTTTCCCATTATTGTAAATCCTATTACTGCTTCTGTCAATCCTTTGCAATCGTTGGGTACTGCGACTTTCTTGTAATCATGCACTTGTTGCAGAATTTCTATTTCAGTGGAAAACAAATATCGATTTCCATATAACCGTCTTCTCTTACCATGCGGTAGATATCAAAAATAGGTCTTTCATCTAATTGATTTCCTGTTTTGGAAAGCCACCTGCAAAAAATCTCCTGATACACCATAAACAAAAACTGTGGGAAGCCTTTAAAATGATACACCGCATATTTCCCACCATCACAATCATGTGTAAGAATATCAGGACGCTCCTTTAATACCGGATGATCCGGTGAAATCGTCTGGCATAATTCGTACATACAATTTTCTTCATCTGTGATAGAAGGATCATCGATTGTACACTCAATATATATCGTATCTTCTGTCGCCAGATACTCATATTTTTCAAGGAACCTGCACCACTCTTCCGGTAGATTATGATAATTTCCCTTTCTTCTTTCATAGAGTACTGTGAAAGGCTTCAGATACTCAATGGTTATTTTCTTTTGGGCATCCTCCAGATCATCTAATGACAGTCCATGTGAAAAGGTGCTTTGTTCTACCATCTGCTCACTTGCTTTTCGAAAATCAGCCGGCGAAATCTCCAGATGCTTTTTAAAAGCTGTAGCAAAATTTGACGAAGAATATCCATATTCTTCGCCAATCTCTGTAATACTTTTCTCTTTTTCAACCTTCAAACGCCAGGCGCTTCTCTCCAGCCGCACTCTTTTAATAAACTGATACAGCGCCTCATCTGTATCCTCTTTAAACATACGCATCAGATGATACCTGGAATATGCACAGTGATTTGCCACATCATCCACTGTGATATCCTCATCGAGATGATTAAATATGTAATCTATTGCCTGATTAATGACCATCCGATCTATGCTGTTACTTTCCTTCTCCTTCATTGAACTCCCCTGTTTTTGATAATACTTTTTTGTTTTCTGATTAACATGACAGAAACGATAGCAGTCATAACTTCTGTACATGGTGCAGTAAGCCATACACCGTTCATTCCAAGAAACGCCGGAAGAATTAATGTAAATGCTAAAAGAAGTACAATCCCTCTCAGTGCAGATATCAGTGCAGAAGATTTTGCATCTCCGCAGCTTGTAAAATACATAGAATTAATGATGTCATAACCCATAACCAAAAATGTGACTGCATACAGTCTGAATCCTGATGCCACCATATCTGCCACCTGACTGGTACATCCAAACATTCCCGCATAGGTTCTGCCTGTAATGAAAAAAACTACTGCAACCAAAATACCGATTATAAATAGTATTCTGTTTGTGATTTTTCGTAAGTCAAAAGCTGTTTCCGTTTCTTTTGCACCCCAACAGATACTGGCAAGTGGTGTGATTCCCTGTCCAAATCCAATACAGATCATACTATAACCATACACTACAAATCCCAGAATCGTGAATGCTGCAACCCCCTCCGCACCCACATACTTCATTAAAACATAATTAAACGTAAACATGGATATGGCACTAGCCATTTCTCCAATAAATTCTGAAGAGCCATTTAAGATGATCTCTCTGTTTACCATCTTGTCCATAAGAAAGCGGCAAAACTTTATTCCTGCACTTCGGCTAAAGAAGTAGCTCAATGAAATCATGACGGTGATCATCTGCACCATCAGAGAACCAATTGCACTACCTCCCACGCCCAGTCCCATGACTGCAACAAGGATATAGTCAAAAACAGCATTGAGTATACATCCCGCAATACTAACCATCATACAGATCTGTGGTTTTCCATCCACACGAATGAACATTCCCAAATAGAAATACAGGATTGGCAAACCAAGATTGATTGCTGCCAGCGCACTTTCACCTACGTAGTTTCCCGTAAAATAGCCATCTGTTATGGTTATGATCGTTTGAAGCAACATGGCAATGATACTTGGAATGGAAAACTGAAGAATTGTTTTACATTTGTTTTCTTTGATCTGACTAATATTCATGGTTACATCTCTCCTTTGCTATGCTTCATTATAGAGGTGCAACCATTCTTGTACTTCTGAATTTGTGCTATGAATTATTTACATACCTTCTTAATAGTCCCGGCTGTTCTTATCGTCAATTTATCAGCGATACTGGAACTCGCTGTTTTCTTCCACCAGTTACACTTCTGGTATGATTTTCTATCAAACGTCCAAAAAATAATATTTTGATAGATTTCAATTTGTTCCAATCCCTCTGATACCGGTCCAATCATATTCGAAATCTCCTGTGGCGACTCATCAGAAAGTATGAAAATCAAATTGTCGTATTTCTCTTTATCTTCCGTTCCCCACCACTTCGGTGCATGACGAAGAATTTGCTGCAATTCTTTTTCTGAAATAATGTAAGCAGGAATATCATAACCGAAACTATTCCGAATCATTTCTTCAATGGAACATCTGACTTCGAAAGGATTCGGGATATCTGATGAAAAGACAATGTTTCCACTATTGAGATAGGTCCTCACATCCTGGTATCCCAAGCTTTCAAATTGTGCCTTTAAATCTGACATTGCAATCTTGTTTTTTCCACTTATATTGATTCCTCTTAGAAATACACAGTATGTTTCCGTATATTCTTCCGGACTAATATCTTTACCATATTCAATCATGTTTGCATTCCTCAAATCAATTATCTTCTTGACCTGAACATCTACCTATACAGATAGCAATAGATATCCTGGCAAATCCAGCATTGCTAACGAACGTTCTCTATAATTGTATTTTATACCAGAACGATTGTCAAAGAAAAAAATTATAAAAAACAGGCAGCCAACATTTGGCTGCCTTCTCATTACTATAGTATTGAAATACAATCATCCTATGTGACTTTATGCTATTATTTCACCACGCCTTCTCCCATCCGTCGGCGATTCTTTCCCGCAGCTCCTTTAAAGGCTTCAGCCCTGACAAGGAATCATAAGCAGCTACGCAGCATGCTCCTGTGGCAGTCGCCAGCTGTACACACTCTTCCGGTGTACTTCCTTCTAACATTGCTGTCAGGAACGCTGCAATACTGGTATCTCCCGCACCGGTTCCGGATAACACCGCATCCGGCTTATAGGATTTTTCAAAGCCTTCTTTATCTGCCCATACGGAAGCATCCAATCCCAGTCTTGGAGCGATACTTTCCAGCTTATCCCGGGTTGCGGTTCGATAGTATATTCCAGGGGCTCCGCATTTCAGCAATAAAACTTTACAGCCTAATTCCATGCACTGATCTGCAAGAGGTCTTATATCTTTATCGAGATCAAGTATCTCTGTGATGTCGCCACCTCCCGCTCTTTCCTGCCAGCTTTCAAGCCTTTCTCTATCCAGCATATAGCACACTTCCTCTATGCTGGGTACAAAGAAATCAACATAGGGAATCACTTTCGTAAGGATAGCTTTCCAATCCACTTTTCCGGCTCCTGAATCCGGGTCTACTGCCGCCAGATCCATAGAGGTTGCACATCCCGCTTCTCTTGCCTTTTTCATCAGTTTAAGAAGCTCTTCTCCCTCGTTCTGATACATAGATGCCATAATCGGCGGATAGCCAAAGTGAAAAAGTGCTGTATCCTCTAATTCCGCCAAATCAACCTCTGATGTTCTGAAGGTATCATTCGCTCCCGGACAATGTAAGAAAACACGATCAATTCCCGGCACTGCAACAACAACTGTATAGGAGGTTGCTTCACCCTCCGCACGAATCATAGCTTCACCTGCATCATAACGATCCATGATGCTGCAAACCATATCACCAAATGCATCTGTTCCCACTTTTCCCATGAGTTTTACATTGGCATCCAGTATTTTCATGGCCAGTCCTGTATTGGCCACTGCACCACCCGTAGAAACGGATGCTGCTTTCATCTGTACCAATTTACCCGGCATCATGACTTCTGAAATAGATTTTTTCTTTCCGGCCGGAAATACGGGGGTAATATCCAAACAAATATGTCCTGCTACAATTACTTTTTTATCCATATTCCCTCCATGAAAAAATATTCCCCATCACCTTACTGAATTTTAAATCCACAGGACATGCAGAATTTTGTTCCCGGTGCCACTGCATTTCCACAGGATGGGCAGAACGAAACATTTCCTGGTGCCTGTGATGGAGCAAGCGCCGGTGCGGGTACACCACATCTGGCGCAGAATTTCACTCCCGGTGCAAGAGGTGCGCCGCAATTTCTACATGCATTTCCGGCTGGCTGCCTCATCTGCGCTGCCTGAGCCATCTGCGGCTGTGGCACGCCTTGCGGACCGGGTACCATCTGTGCCGGTCCTCCTACTCCGCCCATATTGGGAGTAACATAATTTTTATATTCAATCACATCTTCCTGTCCGGACAATAACTGAATCAGCTGAATACCTTTCACATATTCCTCTACCAGATTAATGAAAATCATGGCCCGTTCCTGTTCCATTGTGGTCACTTCAGCAAAGAAAGAAGCATTATTTGTGGTCTGAATATCAAAACCATTTCCCTTTTCATTTACTTCAACCTGATAAATATCCTTAATCTGAACAGACAACTGATTCTGGTTGTTGTTCTTCATATGAATACCGTTTAATCCAATACCCAGCCCGTTCTTTTCCAGACCCAGGCCTAAAATAGATCTGTCAAAATACCAGATCAGTTCCTTTTCGCCTACGATACCCAGTCCGGCACGCAGTTTCATCTCTGTATTTCCCCAGTTTTCATTTCTTCTGGATTTTACAGAGGAAGCCGGAAGTCCAATGATAGCAGCTTTTTCAAAATATCCGTTTAAGAATATATTGGCAATCTTATCCGCTGTCAGTTCATATGTTTTTCCATTCACAGCAAAGGATTCCGGATCAAAATTTTCCACATGCGGGTAATCCGGTTGATAAGCTGCCATAGCAGCCGGATTATTCATATTCATCAGAAACTCATTCAATGCAAGAACCAGCTGCTGCAGGTTTTTCTTTCCCATGGCTCCAGGGAATGCTACAGAAACACCATTACGCAGATTCAATCCCAGTGCATCCAGCAAAAGCTTCTTGGTCATGACAAAAGAATGGATGTCTCCCACATGAAAGCCTCTGATTTCATTACCCTCTTTGTAAAACAGGATTTTACCGGTCATCGCTATGTAAGGAGTTCCTGTCAGGATAAACAGCGGGATATCCTGTGTATCATTATATTTTGTATTGGTATAAAACTGTGCCAGTTCTACTTTATAATCCGGTGATATTCCTGCAATCTTCACATGATTTTGCTCCACCGCATACTTGTCCATAAGACCTTTTAAGTATTTGGCCGCTACACTTACACCGGTGAGTGCTATGGCATACTCTCTTGCTTTCAGACGTTCCTGATACAGTGCCTGGCTACGCTGGGAAACGCCCATCTGTCCGGACTGAGCCATACACATCTGTACCGTCTGAAGATCCATTGCATCAAAGTTGTTGCCCAAAGCAAGCAGGCTGAGCATGTCCAGTTCAAATCTTCTGTCTGCTATCTTTTCTTCTGCCAGAATGGTAAGCCGCTTATCGTACTCCATCATATTCAGCCGGTTACTCAGTTCCTCCAGCTGCTGTGCATCACAGGTAGAAACAGAAGAAGTCAGATTTTCAACAAATTCCAGCTGAGCTTTTTCAAAATACTTACGAGTCTTTACATAAAAAGCTTTTGTAAACTTTTTATTATAAGCATCCCCTTCCAGCATACTCAGAATATTAGCCAGTTCGTCAATCGGTTTTTCTCCCAGATTACTGGTCAGTTCACTCAGATCTTCAAAATCCAGTTCTTCGTTTCTTTTGCCGATTCTGGCATAAAATTTCTGCTTCAGTTCAACCCTGCATTCTTCTCCATCGACCAGGGCTTTTATCTCATTTGTTCTGTCTCTTCCGGCCTGGTCCAGTTCACTGCAGTATGCTTCCATATTCTGCACATGGAGATATTCAATCTTTGCATCTATGCTGCGGAGATATTTGGAATAGTTCCGTTCCTGATATCCACTGCTTTTTACAAGTACTTTCAGATCCTGCAATTCTGCAATGGTGGAAGTATCCATATTCTGGCAAAGTGTCTTTAACGCCTCGTCCTCTGCCTGATCCATCTGCCTTTGTATCAGCGCCTTTCTCTGCTGTGCTTTTGTACGAAGCGCATTGGCTGTCATCGGTGAATAATGACTCAGATTAAGCTCGCTGATAATATCGTCCAGCTCCTCCATCTTTGCATTTTCTATCCGGGCTTCATAACCCGCCTTTTCCTCCTGTTCTGCAGCATTCATTGCTGCAAGAAGTGCAGGTCGGTAGGGAGCTGCCAGTGCCGGAGGCAGAGTCTTGGCTGCCTCGTTCCTGCTCCACAATTCCCAGAAGCTTTTCCCGGTTAAATCCGTACAGAATTCTGCAAATTCAGCTTCTGCCTGGATCATATTGTCTTTCTCTTCTACACTTCGAAACACAATTCCCTTATAAGTTCTCTCCATCTGATCCATCATTTCCGGATCCATTCTCTGTTCCTCATCAGCCATGTTCAGTCACCCCTCTGTTGTACTTTTATATTTTTATCTGCTTACGTCTCTTTTTCTATCTCTTCTGTCACAAACCGGAATCTGTATTTAAAATGCATCCCAGTTCCAGTTTGGTCCCAGATTTTCCTCTTTATAATGCTTTCTGCAAAGAGCAACATATTTATCGTTTGCTCCCAGACAAATCTGTTCTCCGGTCTTAATGATCTGCCCCTGTTCATTTAATCTGGTGTTGCAGGACGCCCCCTGTCCACACCAGCAAACCGTTTTTATCTCTTCGATCACATCGGCCCATGCAAGCAGCCAGATGGAACCCTCAAAAGGTTCCCGCCGAAAATCGGTTCGAAGTCCATAACATATGACCGGAATATTCAGTTCATCTACCACCTGTACAAAA
The DNA here is from genome assembly GCA_945949875.1 of uncultured bacterium. GTDB lineage: Bacteria > Bacillota > Clostridia > Lachnospirales > Lachnospiraceae > 1XD8-76. The sequence goes on along the minus strand of CAMFGH010000027.1, from coordinate 15,018 downwards.
AAGGCAATGTCCTCTTTCTTACAAAACTGTGCCTCATCTACAATCACGCAGTCATACTGCCGGATCTCTGCTTCGTCCATCTGAACAAAGTCTTCCACAAAATGGCATTTTTTCTGCAATCCCATTCTGCTTTTAATCACGCCTTCCCCATCCCTGTTATCCAGTCTGGGTTTTAAAAGCAGTGCCTTTTTACCACGTTCATAATAATTGTATTCTACCATCAGGGCATTGGCAGTTTTAGAACTACCCATTGCCCCATGTCTGAAATAAAGCTTTGCCATATCGGATATCCATTCTGATCAACTTAATATTTCTATGGTTACACTGCTTCCCAGTGCCTTTAACTTAATATTGCGATGGTTGCGCTGGTTCCCAGTCTGCTTGCCCCGGCCTGAACCATCTTTTCTGCAGTAGCCTTATCCCGGATTCCACCGGAAGCCTTTACTCCCAGCTCCGTTCCTACGGTCTTTCTCATCAGCGCCACATCCTCCGGTGTTGCTCCACCTGTGGAAAAGCCTGTGGATGTCTTCACAAAATCAGCTCCTGCTTCTTTGGACAATTCACATGCCTTTACCTTTTCCTCATCTGTCAACAGACAGGTTTCAATGATAACCTTCAGATGTGCTTTCCCGCATGCGGCTTTTACCGCTTTGATATCCTCTAAAACCACATCGTAGCTTTTCTCTTTTAATGCACCCACATTGATCACCATATCAATTTCTTCTGCACCATCTTCTACTGCAATCTTTGTTTCTGCAGCCTTTGCCTTTGTGCTCATCTGCCCCAGTGGGAAACCAACTACAGTACATGTCATAACTCCACTGCCGGAAAGCTTTTCGGCAACAAATTTAGTATAGTATGAGTTCACGCAGACTGATGCGAATTTATACTGAAGTGCTTCGTCACAGATTTTTTCTACCTGTGCTTTTGTAGCATCTGCCTTTAATAAAGTATGGTCAAACATATTGGCTTGTAACATGATACATTTCCTTCTTTCTTAAAAATCATTTCCTGAGTCTTCTTTTTCCAATTAAACAGATCAGTCAATCTTGTTATACTGCTTTCTCTCAGACTCTTCCGGTTTTATACTGCTCTCTTTTTTTATCTTGCTCCCTTATCATATGGAATACCTTCTGCTTTAGGTGCTCTGGATTTTTTGGATGTAAATGCCAGAACGATCAGGGAAATCACATATGGAAGCATATTGTATACACCACTTGGTATGTTCAGATTTACCAGGAAATCGAATCCGAAATATACATTGGACAATGCCCGGAAGAATCCAAACAAAATCGCTGCCAGTGCGATATTCTGAGGTTTCCATTTACCAAAGATCATAACAGCCAGTGCCAGGAAACCAAAGCCTGCTACACCGTACTCAAACTTCCATTCTGATACACCTGTAGTAATATAACAGATACCGCCCAGACCGCCTAATGCACCGGAAATCAGGACGCCGATCCAGCGCATTTTATATACGTTAATACCAACCGAATCTGCTGCCTGAGGATGCTCACCACATGCCATCAGCCTAAGACCCAGCTTTGTTTTATATAAAACAATATAGGAAGCAACCAACGCAACCACTGCTATAGCCATAAACCAGCTGAACTCAAAATCTCCGATATTTACTATGAATGCTTTCTTTTCCTCAATGTACTGTACTGCGGAAGAATGGTCATCCGGATTACTGAGGGTATTGATGGATTTTACAATAACCGTTGCCAGAGATGCACCCAGAATGTTCATGGCAGTACCGATCAGGGTCTGATCCGCTTTAAAGTGAATGGCTGCTACACCAAGCAGCAGAGAATACACCATACCGATTGCCATGCTTACCGCGATGGTAAATACAACGATCAGCAATGCGGAAGTGTCAGAAGGAAGATACTTCATTGTAAGGGCACCACCCATAGCCCCCATTACCATGATTCCTTCCAGACCCAGGTTGATCACACCGGAATGCTCCGAAAAGCAGCCGCCCAGTGCAACCAGAGAAAGAATACAGGCAAAAAGAATTGTATATTGAACCAGCAATAACATTACTTGTTACCTCCTTTCTCATTGGTTTCTGCATCAGGAACCTGCTTATCAGATGCTTCTGTATTGGAATTTTCCATAGCTTTTTCTTCTGCTTTTTTCAGTCTGGAATCCATAACGTATTTCATGAATCCAACAAAACCGCAAAGATAAATGATCAGTGCTGAGATCAGTTCCGAAATCTGTGCACAGTATACATTCAGATCCACATGAGAACCGCCATCTGTAATATGCTGAATAAAGAACGAAGAAAAAATGGCGCCGATTGGATTAAGACCACCCAAAAATGCTGCAGCAATTCCATTGAATCCCATGGCCGGAACCGATGCAATGGTTACCTGCCACTGCTCCATATCTGTCTGATACATAAAGGATCCAGCCAGACCGGCTAAGATACCACTGCATACCAGTGATAAGATAATATTTCTTTTTTCTGCCATACCACAGTATTTTGCAGCATGTTTATTAAAACCGGTTGCTTTCAGTTCATATCCCAATTTTGTTTTTTCCAGAACCACCCATACGATCAGGGCAAACAGAATCGCAAGGGGAATGGCGATTCCCACGTACTGATTCTTTCCAAATACGCTTTTCAGTCCAAGAGAAGGTAAAATAGCTGCTTTCCCGCCTGACTTCAGTGCATAAGTATACGCACTGGCAGCATCCTTGGCCTGAACCAGTACCATATTGGTAAAATACAGACCAATCCAGTTCAGCATGATACCGGAAATAACTTCATTTACATTACAGTATGCTTTCAGTATGCCTGTCACTGCACCAAATATACCACCTGCTACAGCAGCAAGGAGCATACATGGAATCCAGCTGAGATGTAATACCAGTGCTCCGTATAAGCATGCACAGGATCCTATCACATACTGGCCTGCCGCACCAATATTAAACAGACCTACTTTATATGCAAAAATAATGGATAAGGAACACATCAGCAGCGGTGCTGTTTTGGTAAGTGTATTCCCCAGATATTTCATCTGCATGGATTTTTTACTATATCCCAGGAAGTTCTTTGCCACTGCAACAATAGCTTCTCCTGCTCCACTTGGTTCAATGATAAGAAGCACGATATATCCGATCAGCATACCCAGAATGATACAAACAAGGGATGCCAGGAAGGATTGTACTCCACTGTTTTTTAATATTTTTTTCATCGCATAAACCCTTTCTTCACACCTGTTTTACATTCGCTTTGCACCGGACATATAAAGTCCCAGTTCTTCCTGTGTTGTCTTCTTCGGGTCGAACTCACCAACGATCTCTCCTTCATACATGACAAGAATTCTATCCGGAACATCCATTACCTCATCCAGTTCCAAAGATACCAGAAGCACTGCTTTTCCGGCATCTCTTTGTGCAATCAATTGTTTATGGATAAATTCAATCGCTCCAACATCCAGACCTCTTGTGGGCTGAACCGCTACTAAAAGTTCCGGATCTTTATCTAATTCTCTGGCAATGATTGCTTTCTGCTGGTTACCGCCGGACATGCTTCTGACTATTGTGGAAGGGCCCTGTCCGGACCTTACATCAAACTCTCCGATCAGTTTCTCCGCATATTCCCGAATATTTTTTCTTTTCAAGAATCCGGCTTTATCGGTAAACTCCGGTTCAAAATATCTCTGCAGTACCAGATTGTCTTCCAATGTATAGTCCAGCACCAGACCATGTTTGTGCCGGTCTTCCGGAATATGGCTCATTCCTTTCAGGCTTCTCTGCCGGATAGTAGCTTTTGTAATATCTTCACCGCAAAGAGTGATCTTGCCTCCTGCAAGAGGCTCCAGCCCGGTCAATCCGTGAACGAACTCTGTCTGTCCGTTTCCATCGATTCCGGCAATACATACGATTTCACCTGCACGTACTTTTAAGGAAACATTCCTTACCGCATTATTTTTGTGCAGCTTGGATGCCACTGTCATATTCTCAATGGAAAGGATTTCTTTTCCCGGCGTGCTCTCTTTCTTATCCACATGGAACGATACATTTCGTCCTACCATGAGTGCAGACAGTTCTTCCATGGTCGTATTTGCTGTCTCTACCGTTCCTACATATTTTCCCTTTCGAAGAACGCTACAGCGATCTGCGACTTCCATGATTTCAGCTAATTTATGGGAAATGAAGAGAATGCTCTTGCCCTCTGCTGCCAGATTCCTCATGATCTGCATCAGTTCCTTGATTTCCTGTGGAGTAAGCACAGCTGTAGGCTCATCGAAAATCAGGATCTCATTATCCCGGTAAAGCATTTTCAGGATTTCAGTACGCTGCTGCATACCAACGGTAATGTCTTCGATCAGTGCATCCGGATCAATCTGAAGATTATATCGATCGGACAGTTCCATTACTTTTTTCCTGGCCTCTGATTTTTGCAGAAAGCCGGCCTTATTGGGTTCTACGCCCAGGATAATATTATCCAGGACCGAGAAGCACTCTACCAGTTTAAAGTGCTGATGAACCATCCCGATCCCCAAATCGTTTGCATCGTTGGGGTTATTGATCTTTACTTCTTTCCCATCTTTTTTAATGGTACCTTCTTCCGGCTGATACAGCCCGAACAACACACTCATAAGTGTGGATTTTCCGGCACCATTTTCTCCAAGAAGCGCATGAATTTCACCCTTTTTTAATTGCAGCGATATATTATCGTTTGCAATAATTCCGGGGAATCTTTTGGTAATATTCAACATTTCTATTGCATATGTCTGTTCCACCTTTTGTAACTCCTCTCCGTTTTGCTTTTACACGTTATCCCACATTGTGAAGCACATTCTATAGTCCAGTTTAACACCGAACACTCCCCTTTGTAAACCAAAGAAAATGGGCTGCCGCTTTGCGAATTTACATTCACAAAAGCGACAGCCCCTTTTTCTGTTTTACAAGCCTCTACTTATTTTAAGTTGCCTAAGTCGTTTACTTTAACAGCAGATACTGCAGGCATTGCTGCGATATCATTAGAAACGGTTACTTTACCGGAGAACATATCAGCAACCAGTGCTTTGTAATCATCCTGTGTAAAGCCATCGTTCCACTGTGTTGTATCCATTGGAATCTGTACATAGTTTGCTGTTGGGTCATCACCGGATACCAGACCAAGTGTTGTGATATTTCCGGCATAGTTAGCCCAGTTACCATTTACGATAACATCTGTTAATGTATCATATGTTGTAGGATACAGACCTTTCATAGCGGATGTAACTGTCATACCTTCGCCATATGCACTATCAATTGTGCCGGCCTGGTCAACGTCAACACCGATTACCTTGCCATCTACCTTAGCTGCTGCTTCTGCTGCAGATGTGTAGATACCACCACCGCAGGCAAATACTACTTCTGTTCCTGCTTTATACCAGGTATCCATAGCAGCTGTGATATCAGCATCACCGTAGAACTGGTTACCATATGCATAGTTGATCTCTACGTCAGAAAGACCAAGTTCTGCTGCTGCTGCATCAGCGCCCTGTACAAAACCAAAGCCATAACGAATAACTGCAGGAACTGCCATACCGCCAAGGAAGCCAAGTTTCTTATAACCAAGTTTTACAGCTGCATAGCCTGCCATATAACCCGGGATTTCTTCCTGGTAAATTGCACAGTATACATTATCCATGTGGCAGTAGTCTTCTACGTTCCAGTTTGCAGGATTGTAATCATATGTTTCACCTGCTGCTGCAACACCTGCTTCCAGAATATCACCTGCTGCAACGTCAAGAGCGATAAACTTGATATCTTCATATGCTTCAGCTACTTCTACTAAAGTACCACCGAATGCGTAACCAGGCATAACGATTACATTAAATCCTTCATCAATAGCCTGTTCTACAGAAGCTACACGTTCTGCTGTAGAGTCACCTGCCGGTTTGTAGTATTTGAAGTCAATACCCTGTTCTTCACAGAATGCTTTACAAGCTTCGTATGTTGTCTGGTTAAAGGACTGGTCTGTGATATCGCCGTAGTCTGTGATCATTGCTACTGCATATTCAGAAACATCAGCTGCTTCTGCAGCTTCTTCTGTGTCTGCAGCTGCTTCTTCTGTGTCTTCTGCTTCTGCAGTTTCTGTAGTTGTGCTTTCAGCTGATTCTTCTGTGCTGCTTCCGCAGGCTACTAAAGAAAGTGCCATAGCGCCAACTAACATGAGAGATACTAATTTCTTCATCATAATAATTTGCTCCTCCATTTTTGATAGAATTCCCTGTTTTACAGGATTAGTATTTCAGTTTCACCGCCTAGTATAACGGATTGTTACATTCTTTTCAAGGATGCTTTCCATAATATTTCACGCATTTTACTGGAAAATATGTAAGAAATTCATAAAAGGGAGCCTGCTCTTTTCAAACAGACTCCCACTTCTCTTCTTTTTATCATTCATACTTTGAACATGTAACTTAGAAAGTCACCTCACCATCATGTGCCAGAAGAGATACTGCATGTACATCTTTTAGATCATGAATCTCGCCGATCAGAGCCTTCTCATCTTTTACACGAAGCTCAACAACCATATCAAGCTGGTCTGCAGAGAGATTTCTGGATTTTACTCTGTAATATGTGCTGTATCCTTCTACAATATCCAGAATATCATCTTCCGCTTCCAGACTCTGTGCATTCACCACCAGAATCTTCGGTGCTTTTGCAACCGGCATTTTATCCAGTGCAAATATAACGATGGTCACAAAAACGCTGAGAATAACTGCAATCACATAAAGTCTGGCACCACATATGATACCTACACTGATGGACCAGAATAAGAACACCAGGTCCATTGGATCTTTAATGGCAGTTCTGAAACGAACAATTGATAATGCACCCACCATACCAAGGGAAACAACGATACTGGACTGAATCGTCAGAATGATCCCCGCTGTAATAAGTGCAAGTGCTGCCAAAGAAATATTAAATGTCTTGCTGTAAAATGTTTTTCTTGTTAACACTCTGTAAATGAAGAAAATGTATAACGCCAAAACAGTTGTAATAAGTAAAATCAGGAAAATTTCCTGCGGTGTTACATCAGCAGATGTAATGGATTCTAAAAATGATTTCTTTAAAATGTCTTTCGTGCTCACGCTGGTTACTCCTTATTCTTTATTCTTTCTTTTTCTTTGTTCCTTAGATATTGCTGTATTTTCTGCATAAATAATATTTGGAATAGGTTGTCCTGTTAAGGCTTTCCAATTCTGCACTTTTGTAGATATAATCCGGAAGGAACTCATCGTATTTCACTTCCAGAACGTGAATTCCTGTAGGCATGATCGGTCTTTTTGCCATATTTCCTTCAAAAAAATGATCATAGTCCACAGAAGAACTGATATTTCGATCGAACGTAATTCTGACATTTCCCTGGGTGCAGACAAAAACCGTTCGTTCGTAATCCACGATCACCTTTGGTCTTAAAAGCTTTGTGTTATACGCTTCTGCAAACCGGTTCCAGACAGGTTCCTTACCACTTTCCAGGCTGGCAATTTTTCCGGATAGAATCCCATCACAGAGTTCTTTCGAAATACTGCAGGCATCCTTCTGCGTCATCCCACAGATCTTTTTCTTATTTTCCAGTGTGATTCTCTCAGCACTGTTATTGTAAATACGGATTCTGTATTTCTCTCTCGGGTCCGTACCGTTCTCGTTTTCATAATATCCCGTATCGTGATAATCATCGAAATAAACACTGCGGATCCGATACCTGCCCTGCCCATCGGCATGGGTATCATATTTCATCACACCGGCCAGACGGCTCTGAAGACAGGCAAGCTGTGCCTCCGTACATATGTACTTAAATTCATGACGAAAGTTTTTCTTTTCCAAAACGTGTATTTTCCTCACTCATTATCCTGAACTGCATGTAAAAACATTGTAAATTATTCACAACAATTTAACTTTAATATTATGCAATTACACTTACTTTGTCAACCTTACAATCTCCCTTTTCCGGCTTGTATTCCTTTTATTTTCCATATATTTCCTTCTGAATTCCTCACCTTTTCCCATCCAAAACTTTTTTAACTTTTCCATAGTTCTCCCGGCCCTCATCGATGTCCCAATTATCGGACACCTTCTAATTTATTCTGTAATTGTCCAACAGGGACAGGGTTTTCAAACAAAGACCATCGGACAAAAATACACAAAACATAAACAAAACAAAAACAGTATAACAGGAGGTCACACTATGAAAGGCTACATCATCGACACAGGATACATGGGGCTGGTAAATGGAAAATATATGCTATTTGCTTCAGAAGAAGAATACCGGGATTATCTGGACTCGTAAAATGTTTTTCCAAATACATCCAGCTGGTATATGGAGTCCTCTCCCTGCAGATCCGGTATGGTAACAGACTGCACAATCGTGCCGGAAGTATTTGTCAGATACAACGTCTCTCCTTCTTTTAAATTAAACTGGAATCTGCTTTGATATGCCGCTTCTTCACTTTGGTTCTTCAATCCATAGATCGTACAGGTTTCACCTGCTGCCAGAGTGATATCCGGCAGAGCACTTTTATTTAACTCTTCCGGGTCATCCGAGACAAAACAGCCCTTTAGATTAATCTCATGGTCTGTAGGGTTGTACAATACGATACAATCATCTGAACCCTTGGAAGAAATGGAATAAATTACCGGATGTTCCAGACTTCCGTCCTGCACCTCGATGCGGATCTCCAGCCGGTCTGTTCCCTGTAAAAGCTCCAGAAGCTCCTCTCCTGATAACTGCAGGCTTTCTCCGGCATATTTGTGTCCATTGATGTAGAATTCCGGATATCCGTGTCCAATATCAGCAGTTGCCTCCAGCCTCAGTCCACATTCCCCGTAATAGACTCCGGAAAAACCATTCTCCACATTTTCCAACGTGTTCACAGATAAAGAAACGGTCTCCGGCTTATCCACTTCCACATGATAGGGTGTAAATACCGGGAAATCTGTCTGGATGAAGGTATGCACATAATCCGGTCTGTTTTCCGCAAATTCCAACAGTACCTCCATTTCCTCTGCCACGGTTTCCATGGATACCGTATCATCCGGCTTATCCGATTCCTGTAGGAAATGAGACAGTTCGTTCTGTCTCATGGCATCCAGTTCCGACAATGTTGTAGCCACATTTTCATAGGCAAAGGAACTGTTCATCAAATCGCACAGCGTATTCACAAAAAAGTCTCTGCAATCTTTTCGTCCCATAAGTTTCGAGAAAAGCGGGGACTGGGCGTTGTTTGATAAAATCGCTATATTATCTTCCTCATAAGAATAACTGGTGTACTGGTCGTTTAAATAAAAGGAATAATCCGTGTCAAAAAGAAGATACCGGTATCTTCCATCAAAAATCGTACCTTCTATATAGGAATCTGTATCCGACACATAACGATACGCTTTTACGTTATTGTAGGGCCAGTCTTTATTACCTGCATATAATTCCAATGCGTAATACTGTAAATAGTTTTCTACATCAATCAGCTTATCCAGTTCTGCATATACTTCATCATCTGACAGTTCTGCTTCGCAGAAAGTGTCATAAATCCCCTGATAATCCTCTGTATATTCCTGCAGCTCTGACTGTTTCTCTTCATCTTTATCTTCGACCACCGTGGTTTCAAATTCATTTAATGCAAGTGTGACAAAATCTCCGTTGGTATATCCATACATATTTTCCAGATAACCACTCTGAAACGGTTCCCGAACCCAATAGAATCCCTGATACTGTCCATTGATAAATACCGCGGCCGGTATATCGGTATAGGCAAAGGGATACCCATACTGTTTTGACAGCGACTGAATCAACGTGTCTCTGATAAAGGCATGGTTAAAATCATCTCCACTGTTTCGAAACAGCAGACGGTTGTTCCGGTCTAAAATCGTCCCGTCACTTTCCCTCAGAATATCCGGAAAAAGTGTGACATGAAATGTTCCGTTTTCATCATATTTTTTCCTCGGAAAGAGCTGGAAAGATTTCTGATTTTTACCTCGGGTATAATTCCCGGCAATACGGATTCCGCAGTTCTGGGATAAAAGATCCGTCCCATCCGCATCAAAGATTTGCACCGTTACTTCCCTTTCCCCTTCTTCTCCGCGCAGATTATAATTCGCCGGATCCTTCACCCGGATCTCTTCCAGGTCCGGATTTTCCTCGATAAACTCCTGACGCAGTCTTCCTTCCACAAAAACACCTTCGTCATAACCAAAAAGTGCTTCTTCATCCCCTGTAATACTGACAACCATGGTATCAAATCGTTTCGTCAGTTCCGGTCCTGTGACATAAGTGTAGGTATAGACCGGTGAGGCTTCTTCTTTCAGGTAAAGTATAAATTTCAGTGTATAAACTGTGATTTCATCATAACATGGCAGTGTAATCGGTTCCTCATACAAAACGGAATTCACAGATTCTCTGGCAGGCACACTTCCATCTTCAGTATAATACACTTCTGCATTTTTCGGCACTTTAATTTCTATGGAAATATCTTCTTCATAAAACCCGGAAGAATTATTTATATCAAAATAAGCGTTAGATGCAGTCACTTCTTCGCTTTGTTTCCGAAAAGCGATCACACCTATCGCTGTTAAGATCACTGTTATGAATAATAGAATACTCAGGTATAATTTATTTTTCATGGTCGCAACGTTCTTTTTGTCTTTTTTAATATATTCCTAAACTTTTCATAAATTGTAAATACCAATTTTTATTTTTCTTTCATGCTTACGTCACAATTTGCTCACATTTCTTTCCTATAATGATACTCATAAGATATCTTAATGAAAAAGCCCTGCGGCACCAAGTGCATCGATGCTTGTCGTTGGGCGTCAAACAACTACTCTGACATATGTCAGGTTTAAAATATATCCCTTCTAACACAAAAAAGCTCCGAAAGGAGCTTTTTTGTATGCTGTTTTTTCTTTCTTATCTGTAACCATCCGGAACTTCGCTTAATAGTATCGGTATTGGAATACCCGTTCCCGTTTCTGTATCTTTTCCGCCAGTGGACCATAGCACAATGGATAAACAAAAGCTGCTAATACCATTGCTGCAACCACATCAATGATAGAATGCTGCTTGATCAGCATGGTAGACATAATAATACTTACGCCGATCAGCATAAGGATTCCGGTCACCACTTTACTCTTTCTGACTTTCTCGTTTTTCCACAGGGCGATCATGACTCCGATAGAGTTATACACATGAATGCTGGGGAGAACATTGGTTGAAGTATCTGCCAGATAGAGCAGCCTGATCATCCTTGTAAAAACATCCCCGCCGCTAAGAGTCCGCGGTCTCAGCATAATACCATTTGGATACACTGCTGATATGATCAGGAAGGCTGTCATACCAATCACCAAAAACCAGTTCAATCTGTGCCCTTCCTCCTGATCCTCCTGCATATCCAAAAACAGTACGGTCAATGGAACATATAAAAACCATGAAAAATATGGTATTACAAAATATTTGCAAAACGGAATTATTTTATCGATTCCGGATGCATATACCGTACACTCTGTTCTTCGATTTTCCAAAGTCTGGAAAACAAGCAGATACACGATCAAGTATAAGCACATCCAAATAAGTGCTTTATGCTTTTGGCAAAATACCTTCATTTTCATCACCTGTTTATATCTTTTCTCTGATATCTTTCCCGAAATATCTTCCCAATGATATTTCCCATGATATCTACCCAAATATTCAATAGTTATAAGCCAGGTTTCGTAAAACGTCAAGTAAATCATACAAGGTTTTATAAAAATTTAAGCATTCGCGATTTTATTTGCTATTTTCTTAACCAAATCGACATTTTTTTCCACGACTGCTTTTTCCAGCTGCTCTATCCACATCACGAACCGGAATGGGTATTCATGCTCTTTCAATTCCTCCAGGGTTTCGGTTGACGTTTCCGTGTCTTCATCTTCCATGCTCTCACAGAGAACATCCAGCAGCATCCGGATTTCTGCAAATTCCATTTCATCCAGCTTAAAAAGCTTTGCCAGCCTTTCTTTGTAGCTGCGCCACTCTTCTATGAACTCCGGATGCAGTACCCGAATCAGATCCACCTTTCCATCTCTGGATGCATATTCCAGAGTCTTTGCAACACCGGACAGGGAGAAAATCCCTACAAGTGCCGATAGACTCTTCATTCCATGGACCTTGATCTGGTACGCCATTCTTCCGTCCTTATCATCGATCTGTCCAAGCAGTTCATCCAGTGCATCTGCGTCCTCATCGATTTCTTTCCAGAAATCGCATAAGGTATCCATCAGAATATCTTCTTCCGGAAGATGTATCCATGCGTAATTCCAATCCAGTCCCTCGATTGGTGGCAGCTCCGGCATCTCTGCCTCCCACTGTCCCGTCTCCGGACTTTGCATATCATCCGCTTTTTTTTCTTCCAGAAGTTCCGGCGAAAGCCATTTCAAAATCATCTGTTCCAGCTTTCCTGTATCAATAGGTTTGGAAAGAAAATCCCGAAAACCTTTCTCCAGATAAAATTCTCTTGCTCCTGTGATGGCATTTGCTGTCAGTGCGATCACCGGTGTATCTTTACATTTATGATCCGTCAGTTCCTTCATATGCTGAAGTGTTTCGATTCCATCCATTTCCGGCATCATATGATCCAGGAAAATCAGATCAAAGCTCTGCTTCTGAATCTTTTCCAGGCACTCTTTTCCTCCGGATGCTTCCGTAATTTTCATTCCGCTTGATTTCAGCAGACTGATAAATACCTTACGGTTCATGGAATTGTCATCGACTACCAGTATATTGGCCTTCGGTGCATACACCTTTTGATTATATTCATACGAAACCGTAGATCTTATACGACTTGTAAAATCTCCGATTTCCGTATCATCCACAACTTCCTGTTTCAGGTCAAAATAGAAGTTGGAGCCTTCTCCATAAGTACTCTTCACTTCCAAATGGCTGTCCATCAGGTTCAGAAGCTGGGTTGTAATACTCATCCCCAACCCGGTTCCTTCGATATGTCTGGTATGGGTTTCATCCACCCTCTGAAATGCCTGAAATATTTTTGGAATATCCTCTTCTTTTATTCCGATTCCGGTATCAATTACCTCAAAATGCAATATAACATTCTGTTCTTCTTTCCTTCCCGAAACCTTCAGCGTAACAATCCCTTTTTCCGTATATTTTATGGCATTATTTAATACATTCAGAAGAATCTGACGAATACGGACATCATCACCGATCAGCCAGGATGGCAGAGTCCTGTCCACTTCTACCTTAAGTTCCAGTCCCTTACTCTGTGCTTTAGAAATCACCATATTGATCAGATCATGCAAAAGGCTGCTCAAATCATATTTGACCGGCACGATTTCCATCTTCCCGGAATCGATTTTGGAGAAATCCAGAATATCATTGATCAGGGCCAAAAGCGTCTGACCTGCCATATATATATCCTGTGCATATTCCCGGATGGGCTCTTCCGTGCTTTCTCTCAGGATCATCTCATCCATTCCCAGCACAGCATTGATCGGCGTTCTGATCTCATGGGACATATGTGCCAGAAACATTCCTTTGGCCTCATTGGCCCTCTGTGCTTCCAGTTTTGCTTCTTCTGCCTCTTCTTTGGCGATTTTAAGCTGTGCATTCTTCTGCTCCATATGGATGACTTCCTGCTTCAAAAGCCTTGCATTTTCCCGCAGACTTCCCGCATAGTCCCCGGATACTTCCCGGATATGCACGATTACCATGGTGATACAAAATGCCAGCGTCCCCAGACGTCCCACCAGATTCGCGTTACCGGCATGCCTGAAATATGCCCCTGCCAGATTCACCAGTCCGCATATTCCGTATATCATAAGTGCCAGTGTACTTAGATTAAATCTACAGACCTGACATTCTATATAATACTTGAACAAACTGCGCAGAACTACAACAAGTGATACAAATATGATCGAATAAGACACCACAGCCATATTGGAAAAATCCAAAATATTCAAATACTGCATCAGCATCTGGAAAAGGATATTCAAAAAATTGATCACCAGTAATGGCTGAAATGATTTTCTCAGTTCTTCCGGCAAACGTCGCTCATAATATAACAGCAAAAAGAAGGGGATCATCATCAGGCACATATATGCCAGATTGGAATACAAAGTCTGATTTCCATAAAACAGACTGAGCGTCTTTGTCTCCACAAAAAAGTAAATACTGCTGACAAAGCAGAACATACTCAGATAAAGCAGACCTGTTTTGCTCTTTCCGGAAATCCTCTGTATCACTGCCAGTAGGATCAAAACAATACCTGCCAGTATTATGATGATACTGCACATAATATTCCATAAGTTGTTTTCCATCAAACGGATAATGGCCACATCTCTTTTCGCAACGGTTATGTTGCTGATCAAGGTCATCCTGCTTTGATAAGGCGAGGTGATTTCGATCACAATGTGTCCCTGTTCAAAATCAAATGGAATATCAACAAAGTTCTCGATACTTCCCGGCGCACGCCCAAATGCTTTTTTATCATTCATACCAAATTCATAAATGACCTCATCATCCACAAGCACCCGGAGCTTTTTATCCGTTGTCATAAAATTCAGTGTCATCCCGGCAAATTCTTTTGGAAGCGTATTCTCTAACAGAATCTTCTCACCGGAACCGCAGCTGACAGCATAGGGAAGCTGTTCGATCGGTTCCACTGTTCCGTCTTCTCGGGTAAGGGTCCAGTTTTTGTCGAAAGGATACACATCCCCTGCACTTAAAGTCATATCATCTACATGAAATGATTTTGTCGAAATGATTAAGATCAGAATATTGACTGCCAGTATGATCCATACAACTTTTCGAAAATGTTTCATCATCTTTTGTAACCCTCTTACGTGACATGCTCCCACCACTTAAATCCAAGATTTTGAAGTGGGGGCTTCCTGTTCAATGGCTCTTCTGAGCCAAGTATCTGCAGGCTACCCTCGCGTGCCCCGCGATTGATTTTAGCCCAGTTACGGGCATTTCTATTTTCTTTGCCCCCCATGCGGGCTTATTCTCCTTTGCTT
>CAMFGH010000026.1 GCA_945949875.1 uncultured bacterium | reverse complement strand
CAAATCAAAAAATCTTTCAAAAATCTCTTGACTGTTTATAGTTTGTCACCTCAATTGTATAGTTGCTTTTTCGTTAACATGTGTAACACCTAGTATAACGTTTTTTCTGGAATTTGCAAGAAAGTTTGTAGGATGTATTCAGGATAAAATGTTCTTTGCAAGCAAAACATTTTATTCCATTTTGCATGGCTCTGAAAAGTTACAGGATATCTATGAAAAACTGCCGGTGTATGATATAAAAAGATGTATGACATATTTGAATGAATAGGTGAAAACAATGAAGAAAATTTTAATATTATCCACCGGGGGGACGATTGCCAGTGTGCCTACGGAAGATGGTCTTGTCCCGGCGCTGACCGGAAAACAGATGACAGAAAGGATTCCGGAGCTTGGCCGGCTTGCGGCATTGGAATGCCACACGATCTGTAACCTGGACAGCACCAACGTGCAGCCGGAGGAATGGATTCAGATAGCAGAAGAAGTCCGGAAAGAAGGTATATCATATGATGGCGTAGTCATTCTGCATGGAACAGATACCATGGCTTATACTGCTGCTGCTCTCAGTTTTTTACTACAGCCGGTGAAAAAGCCGGTTATCCTGACCGGTTCCCAGATTGCTATGGAAGAGGAAGGCAGTGATGCCATAAGTAATCTGATTCAGGCAGTGCAGACAGCAGTCAGTGGCGTACCGGGAGTGTTTATTGTATTTGCAGGAAAGATCATAAAAGGTGTCCGGGCTAAAAAGATGTGTACCCGGGAACTGGAAGCTTTTCACAGTATGAACGAAGAACCGGCAGGCAGGATAGAAAACGGTCAGATCATTTGGCGCTTCGAGGAATGCGGAAAAAACACTGTGGGGGATGGGATACCAACATCACAAAAAACAGATTATGAGATAAAACTCAACCCCAATATTGCTCTTATAAAGCTGTATCCCGGTATCGAAGAAAAGCTGCTTCACGCAGTCATAGAAGCAGGATATGAGGGAATTATTCTGGAAGCATTTGGATGCGGTGGAATTCCCAATTACAGAAGAAACCTTCTGCCGGAGCTGGAAAGAGCAATACAAAAAGGCATTGCAGTGGTAGTGACTACCCAGTGTGAATATAATGGTGTTAATCTGGATTTGTATGAAGTGGGTGTTCTGGCAAAAAAGCTTGGCGTTCTTTCTGCAAAAGATATGACCATAGAGGCTCTTACCACGAAGCTTATGTGGGTGCTGGGCCAGACAAAGGACAGGGGAAAAATCGAAGAAATGATGAATACCTGTTATGAAGGTGAGTTTACCGTAGAAAGGTAAATATCTATACTTAAAAGGTAAATATCCATAATAATACGAAGAAAAGGAAAATTTCTGGTTAGTTTACATAAAACGACATCGGAGAGGAAAAAGGGAGAGGAAAAGAGAAAGAATGGACTTTAAGTTACTTGGACAGCTTTACTGGGCATTTTTAAGAATTGGTGGTCTGACCTTTGGTGGGGGACTTACCATGCTGCCTATGCTCAAATATGAATTGGTAGAAAAGAAAGACTGGATCACAGAGGACGAACTGCTGGACTGTTATGCAATCGGCCAGTGCACGCCCGGAATCATTGCAGTAAATACTGCTACATATGTGGGATATAAAAAGGCTGGCATCATGGGTGGAATTTTTTCTACCCTGGGAATGGTCACACCTTCGTTGGTGATCATTACCCTGGTGGCAGCCTGCCTGGAACAGTTTATGGACAATATCTGGCTTCAGCATGCTTTGATGGGGGTACGGGGTATTGTCTGCGCGTTGATGCTCAATACGGTACTGAATCTGGCGAAAAAAAGTCTTACCGGACTATTTTCCTATGTCATCTGTATTGTTGTTTTTCTGGTTGCTTTATTTACCGGCATTCCGACCATTTTGATTGTGTTTGTGACAGCGCTTCTGGGTATTTTCCTGGAGATGTTTTCTGGAAAGAAAGTTGCAGCAAAAGAAGACCAGACAGGAGGTGAAAAATAATGCTTCTGATCTGGGAATTATTTTTTGAATTTTTCAAAATAGGACTGTTTGCGGTTGGCGGAGGACCGGCCACTCTGCCATTTTTAATGGATCTGACACAGACGAAACCCTGGTATACCATGGAAGAACTGACCAATATGATCGCAATCAGCGAATCCACCCCCGGCCCCCTGGGACTGAATATGTCTACCTATGCAGGTTTCCAGACACTTGGGCTGTTTGGAGGACTGGTGTCCTCTCTGGGGCTTGTCTTTCCAAGTGTTGTCATTATCATCCTGATTGCAAAGTTTCTGGAAAACTTTAACCGGAACCGGTATGTACAGGCGGCTTTTCGCTGTATCCGTCCTGCGGTAACCGCACTGATCGGCGGAGCAGTTTACCGGCTGTGCAGTGTCTCTCTTTTTGTTTTGGTTGAAGATCACTACACACCGGCATGGGGATCTATCATTCTGGCTGTGATCGTTTTTGCACTGCTGCAGGTAAAAAAACTGAAAAAATTTCATCCTGCATTGTGGTTTCTGGTAGGAGCTGTTGTGGGAATTGTATTTCAGCTGTAAAAGCAATAAGGTGTCATAGAATTCTACGAGGAAGATGGATGGTTTACAGAATACTTGTAAAGCAGGTCGAATGGTTTGCAGAATTCTTGCCCGGTTATGAAAAAAAGGGTATACTGATAACAGCAGCAGAAGAAATGAATTGGGAAAAACGGTATCAGAAAAGTTATTAAAAGAAAAAAGTTATAGAAAGAATAAAGTTATAGAAAGAAAACTGCTGCATAAAATAATAGGAGGTATTTAAAATGGGGAATGGGACATACGAAAAATTAATGAATTGTTATAAAAGTTTTCAGGAGAAGATCGACTTTCATCCGGAAGTGGCTATTGTACTGGGCTCCGGGCTGGGAGATTTTGCAGATGAAATCAAGGTGGAGGCAGAACTGCCTTACAGTGAGCTGGAAGGTTTCCCGGTATCCACAGTGGTAGGACATGCCGGTAAGTTTATTTTCGGATATCTGGGAGAAATCCCGGTGGTGTGCATGAAAGGCAGAGTTCATTTTTATGAAGGATATCCTATGTCAGACGTGGTGCTTCCGGCCAGACTTATGAAGCTCATGGGGGCTAAGATTCTTTTCCTGACCAATGCATCCGGTGGAATCAACCAGAGCTTTTCGGCAGGTGATCTGATGCTTATCACGGATCATATTGCAGCACTGGTACCAAATCCTTTGATGGGTGCTAATCTGGATGAACTGGGAACCAGATTCCCGGATATGTCGGAAGTATACGATAAAGATCTGCAGAATCGCATCCGCAGTGTTGCAAAAGAGCATGGAATTGATTTAAAGGAAGGTGTGTATATTCAGTTTACCGGTCCCTCTTACGAAACACCTGCCGAAGTGCAGATGGCTAAAATCATGGGAGCAGATGCAGTGGGTATGAGTACTGCAGTAGAAGCAATTGCGGCAAATCATATGGGAATGAAGATTTGCGGTATTTCCTGTGTATGCAATATGGCAGCCGGTATTTCCAAAACTCCGCTGACCCATGCAGAGGTACAGACAGCTGCAGATGCAGCATCTGCAAAATTCAGAACACTTGTAAAAGAATCGGTGCTTGGGATGAAAGATCTGCTGTGATGATGGAGTCTGGAAAGGATGAATGATATGATTTCCAATGAAAAATTAGTGGAACTGGCACTGGAAGCCAGAAATAGATCTTATGCCCCGTATTCACACTTTATGGTGGGGGCAGCGCTGCTGACAAACGACGGGAAAGTCTATCAGGGGTGCAATATTGAAAATGCTTCTTTTTCCCCTACAGTATGTGCGGAACGGACTGCATTTTTCAAAGCGATTTCCGAAGGAGACAGAGAATTTGTAAAGATTGCAGTGGTAGGAAGTCCGGAGGGAGAAGTGGACCGGTATGCAGCACCCTGTGGGGTATGCAGACAGGTTATGACAGAGTTCTGTGATCCGGAAACCTTTGAAATCATATTTGGTATTTCACCGGAAAAATACGAGGTGCACCTGCTGAAAGAGATCATCCCCTATGGGTTCGGAATGGGGCATTTGAAGTAGGAAAAATATGGAAGCAAGTGTCACATCTTAAGTAGAGAATCCAGTGTAACTGCGAAAGGAACATGTGTGAATACTATGATACTTACAGGAGCAATCATCGCTGCATTGCTCCTTCTTATCTTAATACAGGAAAATCGAAGAAGAAAACAGGATAAGGAGCAGAACCGGAAAAGAATCCGGGAGGAGTATGGAGAAAAGCCGGCACCTTTACCGGTGCGTGGGGAGCAGGTAAAAATTGAGAAAGCCTTCCGGGAAGATGACATGTGGCTGGATGATATCACATGGAATGATCTGGATATGGATGCGGTAATGCGCAGAATCGACTATACCAGAAGTTCTGCAGGACATGAAGTGCTGTATCATATGCTGAGAAAACCTATGGATCAGGTGGAAGAACTGCAAAGAAGAGAAGCACTGATTGAAAAACTGCAGCAGGAGGAAACACAGCGGACAGAGCTTTCCGTACTGATGTCGGAGATAGGTTCCACCGGAAAATATGCTTTATCCGATTATATGAATCAGCTGGAAAAGGCATCTCCCGGTAGTATGAAAAAACACATTATACTGGATCTGATGTACCTGCCGGGAATCGGTCTTCTGTTCTTTTATCCGATGGCAGGACTTTGCTATCTTTTTGTGTTGATTCTTGTTTGTATTGTGGATTATTTTAAGGAAAAGGCCAAAGTAAATGCCTATCTGGTAAGCTTTGCCTATCTTCTCCGTATGCTGCGTCATGCAGAGAAGATCGGAAAAGCTGATTTACCGGCCATGGAAAAGGAGCAGCAGATCATCGCGGATGCCGGGAAAAAGCTGGCTGGTCTGTCACAATTTTCCGGACTGGCTATGTCCATGCATAATCCGGTGGGAAGCAGCAATCCGGTTACGGTTTTGATGGAATATCTGAATATGCTGTTTCATTTTAATCTGATGAAGCTTTCTTCCATGTTTCGGATTGTGAAGAAGGAAAAAGGTACCATTGAAGAAATGGTACATGCCATAGGGTACCTGGATGCCTGTATTTCCATCGCTTATTACAGAGCTTCACTGGAGCAGTACTGTGTTCCCAAGTGGCAGTTGGGGAAACCTAAAAGAATACAGGAGAAAGAGCAAGAGGAAGTACAGGAGAAAAAGCAGTCAGGTAAGCTGGAGGGGACAGCGTTATATCATCCCCTTTTGGAAAATCCAGTGAAAAATGATCTGTTCATGGATAAAAATATACTGCTCACCGGTTCCAATGCCTCCGGAAAATCCACCTTTTTAAAGACTATGGGAATCTGTGTGATCTTTGCACAGACTATATGCACCTGCAATGCCGGACAGTTTTCCGCACCTTTGATGCGGGTGATGAGCTCCATGACACTTAGGGACGATCTGCAAAGCGGTGACAGTTATTACGTGGCGGAAATCAAAGCCATGAAGCGGATCATGGATGCCTGCCGGGATGACAGGTACATGGTATTTTGTCTGGTCGATGAGGTGCTGAGAGGAACCAATACCATAGAGCGTATTGCGGCTTCCAGCAGAATCCTGAAAAGTTTGGCACTGCCAAATGTACTTTGCATGGCTGCTACCCATGATATCGAATTAACAGAGATTCTGGAACCGTATTTTGATAATTATCATTTTCAGGAGACCATCGAAGAAGAGGATGTGAAGTTCTCTTATGAGCTTCAAAAAGGGAAGGCAACCTCCCGAAATGCAATCAAACTGCTGCAGGTGATGGGATATGATAAAGAAGTAGTCCGGGAAGCAGAAGATATGGCAGCACACTTTCTGCAGACCGGGGAATGGAAGGAATAAAAAGTGGAAGTTACGATTTATACAGATGGCTCGGCCAGAGGAAATCCGGATGGACCGGGTGGATATGGAACCGTATTACATTACGTGGACTCAAAGGGCAACCTTCATGAAAGAGAATATAGTGCCGGTTATAAAAGAACAACCAACAACCGCATGGAACTGATGGCAGCCATTGTAGGGCTGGAAGCATTGACAAAACCATGCAAAGTGACACTTGTGTCAGACTCTAAATATCTGACCGATGCTTTTAACCGGAACTGGATTGATAACTGGCTGAGGAAGAACTGGAAAACAGCCGGTGGAAGCAAAGTGAAAAATGTGGATCTGTGGACCAGGCTTTTGGAAGCAAAAAAACCTCACGAGGTGACCTTTGTCTGGGTGAAAGGGCATGACGGACATCCGGAAAATGAACGTTGTGACAGACTGGCAACCACTGCGGCAGATGGGCAGGAGTTACTTGACGATGAAGGGGTTTGAATGATAAGATAATCCCAGAGAAAAACGGAGAGGAAAGAGAACAGATGAATAGTCCGATTGCTTTATTTGCACTTAATTTTTTGGCATATGCCTTTGTTTTTATATTGATTGTCCTATTGGTTGTAGCCGCCTGCTTTATTGGAATCAAATGGCGGAAAAGTAAAGATGCAAAAGCACTTACAGAGGGCAATGAGGAGTCCAAAACAGAAGAGTAGAGAAAAACCGGGATGTTCATGCTTGCATGAACATCTTTCTGTTATGGAGAAAGAAAATGAGAAGATTTGATACATTATTGTGGGATCTGGACGGTACGCTGCTGGATTTTAAGCAGTCAGAACGATATGCACTGGACGTCTGCCTTGCGCAGTATGGTGTCACTATGACAGAAGAGATGCTCGCCCGGTATTCCGCTATTAATGAGGGGTATTGGAAGAGACTGGAGCTTGGAGAGGTTACGAAACAGGAGCTTTTACCGGGGAGATTTCGGGACTTTTTCGCAGCAGAGAATATTACCCATATTAATCCGGTCAGAATACAGGAGCGCTATCAGAGAGAGCTGGGAACAAAGACCTTTTATATCGATGATTCGCTGGAACTGCTCACCCACTTAAAAGAACTGGGCTACCGGCAGTATATGGTGACCAACGGAGTGGTCATCACACAAAATATCAAGATGAAAAATTCCGGGTTTGACCGGATCGTGGACGGGGTTTTTATATCAGATGAACTGGGATTTGAAAAACCAAGAGCAGAGTTTTTTGAAAAAGCTTTTGAGAGGATTCCGGATTTTCAACGGGAAAAGGCCATTCTGATCGGTGATTCCTTAACTTCCGATATGCGGGGAGCAAACAATGCCGGTGTCTGTGCCTGCTGGTATAATCCGGATGGAAAAGAAAATGACAAGGGTGTGACGCTGGATTACGAGATAGAAAATTTGCAGCAGCTATATACCGTTTTGGGAGAAGAAGCTTATGGCAAAATCTGAAAAGCAAAAGCTGAAACTGTTATATATTATGAAAATACTGATGGAGCAGACCGATGAAGAGCATCCCATGCCCATGTCTGTCCTGCTGGAAAAACTGGCCAGAGAGGACATTAAAGCAGAACGGAAAAGCATTTACAGTGATGTATCCTATCTGCAGGATTTCGGTCTGGATATTGTATATAATTCCAGTCGGGACAAGAATGGTTATTATATTGCATCCAGAGAGTTTGAACTGCCGGAGTGCAAGCTGCTTGTTGACGCTGTAACAGCATCCAAGTTTATCACCGCATCCAAATCCAAAGTACTGGTGGAAAAGCTGGAAAGTCTGGTCAGCAGGCATCAGGCGCATCAGCTGAAGCGTCTGGTAGTGTCTCCGGACCGGATCAAAAATGAGAATGAAAGTATCTACTACCGGGTAGACGGAATTCATAAAGCTATGCAGGAGAATAAGCAGATTACTTTTCAGTATCTGGAATGGAATCTGAAAAAAAATCTGGTTCCCAGAAAGGGCGGTCTGGTTTATCAGATCAGTCCCTGGGCACTTCTATGGGATAATGAAAATTATTATCTGGTGGGCTATGATCATGATGCGGAAATCATCAAGCATTTTCGCGTGGATAAGATCGGTCCCATGGAGCTTCTGGAAGAAAAAAGAGAAGGATATGAGGCCTTCACCAAATGTAACATTCATGACTACTCCACAAAAACCTTCGGCATGTATGGCGGGAAAGAAGAAAAAGTGACGATTCAGTTTCCAAATTCCCTGGTGGGGGTGGTGCTTGACCGGTTTGGAAAGGATGTTTCCCTGCAGAAGATTGATGCAGAGCATTTCGCTGTCCATGTGACGGTGGCAGTCAGCAGTCAGTTTTTTGGCTGGCTGGCAGGCATTGGAAATCAGGCCAAAATCACATCACCGGAAGAGGTAAAGAAGCAGTATGTGGAATATCTGCAGAACATTCTGACTGAGTATACAAGATAGGGAAGACAGTATAGAAGGAAGCATGAAGGTAATTGGGATGAGAAAAGTAATCAAGAAAGATGGCAGTAAAGTACCTTTCCGTATGGAAAAAGTACTCAGGGCAGTGGACAAAAGTGCATACAGAGTCATGGTACAGTTTACAGAAGCAGATCATGCAAGGATCGCAGATCTGGTGCAGGAAAAACTGGACGAACTGGGGAAAAGCGAGGCCACCATTATGGATATGCATAATGTGGTGGAGTATGCATTGGAGCAGGTCAATCCAGCCGTGGCAAAAAGCTATCGGGATTATCGGAACTATAAGCAGGACTTTGTACACATGCTGGATGAAGTATACAAAAAAAGTATGGCCATCATGTACATTGGAGATAAGGAAAATGCCAATACCGATTCGGCCCTGGTATCCACCAGAAGAAGCCTGACCTTCAATGAGCTGAATAAAGAAATGTACCAGAAATTTTTCCTGACTCAGGAGGAGATTCAGGCAAGCCGGGATGGTTATATTTATATCCATGATATGTCGGCAAGACGGGACACCATGAACTGCTGTCTGTTCAATATCGGAGAAGTGCTGCGTGGCGGATTTGAAATGGGAAGTGTATGGTATAACGAACCAAAATCTTTAGATACCGCCTTTGACGTGATGGGGGATATCATTCTTTCCGCGGCAAGTCAGCAGTATGGCGGGTTTACTGTGCCGGAAGTGGATAAACTGCTGGAACCCTATGCGGAAAAATCCTATCAGAAATATCTGGACAAATATCTATCCTTAGGTCTTTCCCGGGAAGTGGCGGAAAAGCAGGCCTACGAAGACGTAAGCAGAGATATGCAGCAGGGCTTCCAGGGCTGGGAATATAAGTTCAATACTGTGGCATCCAGCAGAGGCGACTATCCGTTTATCACCGTCACTGCCGGTATCGGCAGGGGAAAATTTGCCCGGCTGGCAACCCTTACTCTGCTTCGGGTCAGGAAAGGGGGACAGGGGAAAAAAGGACATAAAAAGCCGGTGCTGTTTCCCAAGATTGTTTTCCTGTATGATAAGAATCTCCATGGACCCGGCTGTGAACTGGAGGAACTTTTTGAAGCAGGAATTGAATGCTCTGCCAAAACCATGTACCCGGACTGGCTTTCTCTTACCGGGGAAGGATACATTGCGGAGATGTATAAAAAGTATGGAAAGGTAATTTCTCCTATGGGATGCAGGGCCTTTCTTTCCCCCTGGTTTGAAAGGGGAGGAATCGAACCGGCGGATGAACAGGATGAGCCGGTATTTGTAGGACGTTTTAATATCGGTGTGGTTTCTCTTCACCTTCCTATGATCCTGGCAAAAGCCCGGGAAGAAGGAAAAGAGTTTTTTGAGGTGCTGGATTATTATCTGGAGCTGATTCGCAGACTCCATATCAGGACCTATGCATATCTGGGAGAGATGAAGGCCTCCAACAATCCTCTGGCCTATTGTGAAGGAGGCTTTTACGGAGGACATCTGGGATTTCATGATAAAATAGAGCCCCTGCTGAAGTCAGCCACTGCCAGCTTCGGTATTACTGCATTAAACGAACTGCAGATGTTATATAACGGGAAATCTCTGGTGGAGGACGGAGCCTTTGCCATATCCACCATGAAGCATATCAATGAAAAAGTAAATGAGTTTAAAAAGCAGGATGGACATCTGTATGCCATCTATGGAACTCCGGCGGAAAATCTGTGTGGTCTGCAGGTAAAACAGTTCCGGGAAAAGTATGGTGTGATAAAAGGAGTTTCCGATCGGGAGTATGTTTCCAACAGCTTCCATTGCCATGTGGCAGAAAATATTACGCCGATTCAGAAACAGGATCTGGAGTCCCGTTTCTGGGAGCTTTTTAACGGTGGAAAGATACAGTATGTAAAATATCCCATTGATTACAATCTGGAGGCAATCCGGGTGCTGGTCCGCAGAGCCATGGATATGGGATTTTATGAAGGAGTCAATCTTTCTCTGGCATATTGTGATGATTGTGGGCATGAAGAACTGGAAATGGATGTCTGTCCGGTATGCGGCAGCCATAATCTGACAAAGATAGACCGGATGAACGGATATCTGGCTTATTCCAGAGTACACGGAGACACCAGATTGTGCGAAGCAAAGATGGCAGAGATTGCAGAACGAGTCAGTATGTGATATAATTTCAGAGGTGTCTGTCGGGATGAGGAGCAAAAAATAATTTGCCTGCAGACACACAGAATGCAATATGAGGAGGAGAATATTATGTATTCATTGGACGAAGTACGTGCAGTAGATGAGGAGATTGCACAGGCTATTGTTGAGGAGCAGAAAAGACAGGACAGTCACATTGAACTGATTGCTTCTGAAAACTGGGTAAGTAAAGCAGTTATGGCTGCTATGGGAAGCCCCCTGACCAACAAATATGCAGAAGGTTATCCGGGAAAAAGATATTATGGCGGATGTCAGTGCGTGGATGTGGTAGAAGATCTGGCAAGAGATCGTGCCAAAAAGCTGTTTGGCTGCGATTATGCAAATGTACAGCCCCATTCCGGTGCACAGGCAAATATGGCAGTTTTCTTTGCAGTAATGGAGCCGGGTGATACTTATATGGGTATGAACCTGGATCATGGCGGACATCTTTCCCATGGTTCACCGGTAAATATGTCCGGTAAATATTTCCACTGTGTACCTTATGGTGTCAATGATGAAGGCTTTATTGATTATGATAAAGTACGGGAAATCGCACTGGAATGCAAACCGAAAATGATCATTGCAGGTGCATCCGCTTATGCCAGAACCATAGATTTCAAACGTTTCAGAGAGATTGCAGATGAAGTAGGTGCTATCTTAATGGTTGATATGGCACATATTGCAGGTCTTGTTGCAACAGGACTTCATCCAAGTCCATTCCCTCATGCACATGTGGTTACTACTACCACACATAAAACCCTTCGCGGACCGCGTGGTGGTATGATTCTCTGTAATCAGGCAGAAGCAGACCGTTTCAACTTTAATAAAGCTATCTTCCCCGGTATTCAGGGTGGCCCTCTGATGCATGTGATCGCTGCCAAAGCAGTATGCTTTAAAGAAGCACTGGATCCATCCTTTAAAGTATATGCACAGGGTATTGTAGATAACGCTCAGGCACTCTGCAAAGGTCTTTTAAGCAGAGGCGTGGATATTGTATCCGGTGGTACAGATAACCATCTGATGCTGGTTGACCTGAGCAAAAAAGGATTAACTGGTAAAGCAATTGAAAAACTGTTGGATGAAGCTCACATCACAGCCAACAAAAATACCATTCCAAACGACCCTCAGAAGCCTTTTGTAACAAGTGGTATCAGACTTGGTACTCCTGCAGTGACATCCCGTGGTATGAATACAGAGGATATGGATAAGATCGCAGAAGCCATTGCCTTGATCATCAACGGTGGAGAAGAAAAAGTTCCTGAGGCAAGAGCCATTGTAAAAGAACTGACAGATAAATATCCACTGATCTAGAATGATATGATGTCTCCGTGGTAAGGATAAGATTATTATGCATGCCCCAAATAAGCATGTGTAAATATATAAGAATGAAAAGGAAAGGAACAAAAAAATGACTAACGTAGAACTTCAGAAAAAAGCAAATGAGGTTCGTAAAGGAATCGTAAAAGCTGTTCATAGTGCAAAAGCCGGTCATCCCGGTGGATCTTTATCAGCAGCTGATCTCTTTACTTATCTGTATTTCGAGGAAATGAACATTGATCCTGCAGATCCAAAGAAAGCGGACAGAGACCGTTTTGTATTATCGAAAGGTCATACAGCACCGGGTCTTTACTCCACATTGGCAAATAGAGGTTATTTTCCGGTTGAAGATCTTCTGACACTTCGTCACCTGGGTTCCTATTTACAGGGACATCCATGTATGCAGGAAACACCTGGTGTGGATATGTCATCAGGTTCTCTGGGCCAGGGTATCTCTGCTGCAGTTGGTATGGCACTGGCTGCTAAAATGGATGGTGCATCCTATAGAACTTATACATTACTCGGAGATGGTGAAATTCAGGAAGGACAGGTTTGGGAAGCTGCTATGTTTGCAGGTGCCCACAAGCTGGACAATCTGGTAGTAGTAGTAGATAATAATGGACTTCAGATCGATGGAAATATTGCAGATGTATGTTCTCCATATCCGATCGATAAGAAATTTGAAGCATTCAACTTCCATGTGATCAATATTGATGCTCATAATTTCGATGAAATCCGGGCTGCTTTCAAAGAAGCAAAAGAAACAAAGGGTCAGCCTACCGCTATCGTTATGAAATCTGTAAAAGGTAAGGGTGTTTCCTTTATGGAAAACAATGCCGGATGGCACGGAAAAGCTCCCAATGACGAAGAGTTTGCAATCGCTATGGCAGACCTCGAGAAAATCGATAAAGAATTAGAGAAAGCAGGTGAATAATCATGGCAGATGTTAAGAAAATTGCGACAAGAGAAAGTTATGGTAATGCGCTTGCTGAATGTGGCGCGAAATATCCCAATCTGGTAGTTCTGGATGCAGACCTTGCAGGTGCTACCAAGACAGGTGTTTTCAAAAAAGCTTTTCCGGATCGGTTTATCGATTGCGGTATTGCAGAGTGTAATATGACAGGTATCGCAGCAGGTCTTGCTACCTGTGGAAAGATTCCTTTTATCAGTTCATTTGCCATGTTTGCAGCCGGACGTAACTTTGAACAGGTTCGTAACTCCATCGGATATCCACACTTAAATGTAAAAATCGGTGCTACCCATGCCGGCATTACCGTTGGTGAAGATGGTGCTACCCACCAGTGTTTTGAAGATATTGCTCTGATGAGAACTATTCCGGGCATGACAGTGATCGTTCCATCTGATGATGTGGAAGCAAAAGCAGCTGTAGAAGCAGCTATTAATCATGAAGGCCCTGTTTATCTGAGATTTGGACGTTCCGCAGTGCCGGTAATCAACGATACCCCGGACTATAAATTTGAGATGGGCAAAGGTGTTGTTGTTCGTGAAGGTAAGGATGTTACCATTGTAGCAACCGGTATTGAAGTGGCAGAAGCTCTCGGTGCAGCTGAAAAGCTTGCTGCAGACGGTATTGATGCAGAAGTGATTAATATCCATACAATCAAACCTCTGGATGAAGACCTGATCGTTGCATCTGCAAAGAAAACAGGTAAAGTGATTACAGTGGAAGAACATTCCGTAATCGGCGGTCTTGGCAGCGCTGTTTGTGATGCACTTTCTGCAAAATGTCCAACAACTGTTCTGAAAGTTGGTATGAATGACCAGTTCGGTGAATCCGGCCCTGCAGGAGCTCTTCTTGCAAAATACGGTCTGGACGCAGAAGGTATTTATCAGAAAGCAAAAGATTTCTTAAAATAAGAAAAGACAGGATGTGAAGGAGCAGAAAAGTTTTCTGCTCCTTTATAGATTCTGTGTGGGGAAATTCAAATGGAAAGCTTGAAAAGATTTTGGAACAAATGGATGAATGATGAGCTGGATATTCAGCATAAACTGCTGAATCTTATCCTGCTTGCAGTATTTATCGGAGGGATAGCCGCACTTTTTATCAGTGCGATGTTTGGAAATGATATTTTCGGAACGATACAGATTGCAGCACTTATTGTCATGGTAGGTCTGTCACTTCTGGTATCCAATGTCCTGAAAAAACCACAGGCTGCAGCCATCCTGATTATCATATCGGCCAACTTTATCTTGCTGCCGGTTATGTATTTTTATAATGGTGGAATCAACAGCGGTATGATTGCCTGGATTATTCTGGGCATGATTTTCTCCCTTCTTTTGCTGAAAGGGAGAATCTGTTTTATTCTGTATTTTTTCAATGCTCTGTGTGTAATCGGATACCTGTTGTTGGAGGTGTGGAAACCGGAATACGTGACACCGCTCAGCAGTCCCCTGACCAATGCCATTGATAATATTCAGTCTGTCATTATTGTTACCGGTATTTTCGGGGCTATTTTTAAATATCAGTCCTATGTATATGAAAAACAGCAAAAGGATCTGGAAAGACAGGAAAAGGAACTCCGAAAAACTATGGAAGAGCTGAAAAATGCCAATGGTGCTAAAAGCCTTTTTCTGGCCAATATGACCCATGAAATCCGTACACCTATCAATGCGGTACTTGGGATGGATGAAATGATCCTACGGGAATCGGACAATGAGAATATTACTTCTTATGCGCTGAACATTCAGACAGCCAGCCAGACTCTTCTTTCTATTGTAAATGATGTGCTTGATTTTACCAAAATCGAAAGTGGTAAGATGGAGCTTATACATATCAATTATGAGTTATATGATCTGATCAAGGACTGCTACAGCGTGATTTATATGCGTGCCAGAAAAAAGGATATTGATTTCCGGGTGGAGAATGATCCGGATATTCCGGGGACGCTGTTGGGAGATGAGGTGCGTGTAAGGCAGATCATGTTTAATCTGCTGACCAATGCTGTAAAGTACACCAAAGTGGGAAGTGTCATTCTGTCTTTGGATTATGAAAAGTTATCTGATTCGGAAATCCTTTTGAAAGTAACGGTAAAAGATACCGGTATCGGTATCTCCAGAGAAAATAGAGAAAAACTGTTTCAGTCCTTCCAGAGAGTGGATGAGGTGAAAAACAGAAATATTGAAGGAACCGGCCTGGGGCTTGCCATTACAAAGCAGCTGCTGGACATGATGGGAGGAAGCATCGAACTATCCAGTATCGTAGATGTGGGAAGCGAATTCCGGGTAACGATTCCACAGAAGGTGGTCTCCTTTGAACCCATTGGCAGTTTTATTATGAGATATGAGAAGGATCATGTGAAAAAAGAGAGCCATCGGGAAATATTCAGGGCTCCGGAAGCCAAAATTCTGGTGGTAGATGATGTGGAGATGAATCAGGAAGTGATGAAATCTCTTTTGAAACGTACCAAAATTCAGGTAGACTCAGCCTATAGTGGTGCGGAGTGCCTGCAAAAAGTGCAGAAAGAGAAATATCATCTTATTTTCATGGATCATATGATGCCGGAAATGGATGGTGTGGAAACCTTCCGGAAGATGAAAGCGTTGGAAGAAAATAAGAATGAAGATACGCCGGTTATTGCACTGACTGCCAATGCGGTCAGCGGTGCAAAAGAGGAATATGACCGGGTCGGCTTTGCTGGTACTATCTTTAAGCCGATCGAAAGTGAGAATCTGGAAAAAATCATAAAGAAATTTCTGCCGGAAAATATGATTCAGGAGACCATCGAGATGGTTTCGGAAGAACGTCGGGATTTCCTTGATAGACTGGACTTTCTGGATACCAAAACCGGAATGACATACTGTGCAGGATCGGAAGATATTTACAAAGATGTTCTTTCCAGCTATGTGCAGGAAGAATTTGATAAAAAAATGCAGAAGGCCTTAATGGAAGAAAACTGGAAAGATTATAAGGTATATGCCCATGGCATGAAGAGTACTTCAAACACCATTGGCGCATTGGGACTTTCGGAGGCGGCAAAAAAACTGGAAATGGCAGCCAGGGATGAGAAAACCATTTATATCCTCAGGCATCATCAGGAGGTCATAAAAGAGTATCAGAAGATCGTCCAAAAAATAAAGGACGTCATAGAATAGAGAGCGAGAGAAGGCGTGTCCTTTTTATACAGACACTGTTGGCAAAAATCCGTATAAAGATTGCCCGCCTCAGGAAGCAAAACTGGGACGACATTTCAACCCGTCCAAGACGTAAGTCGCGTTTTGAAATGTCGTCCCTAATCAAGAATTTGTTTTCTGAGGCGGGCAATCTTAGGATTTTTCCCCCAGTGTCTGTATGAAAAGTGACACGCCTTCTCCCACTCTTTATTTTATGTACGTCAAAAAATACAATTTTTTGGTTGCGTCAAATGAGACTACTATGATAGAATATCCCTCAGTGAAAAACAATTGTCTTTGCACGACGAACAGAACGAGGAGAATATTATGAGTGACGCAAATACATATTTTGTGGTCAAAAAGAAAGCAGTACCGGAAGTGCTTTTGAAAGTAGTAGAAGCAAAGCGTCTTTTGGAGACAAGGAAAGTATCTACGGTACAGGATGCTGTGGAACAGGTAGGCATCAGCAGAAGCTCATTCTATAAATATCAGGATGACATCATGGAATTCCATGATACTGCAAAAGGGACCACCATTACGTTGTCGGTACAGATGGATGATGAACCGGGAAGACTTTCGGATGTACTTCGAACTGTGGCAGATTATGGAGCCAATATCCTGACCATTCACCAGAGTATTCCGGTCAATGGTTCTGCATCCCTGAGCCTTAGCGTACAGCTGCCGCAGACCGGCAGAGATGTATCGGATATGCTGGAAAGCATGGGAAGTATTGTGGGTGTGCATTATGTAAAGGTGCTGGCAAAAGAATAAGAGAAGCAGTTTATATAAAAAAGAAAGCAGCTTATATTGGGAAAAGCGGAGGAAAAGAAATGGAAGTAGCAGTTTATGGGTATGGAAATATCGGAAGCGGTGTGGTGGAAGTGATCGAAAGAAACCAGGACGTAGTAGCAAAGGGAGCAGGATGTGATATTCATGTAAAATATGTTCTGGATCTGAGAGACTTTGAAGGCCAGCCGATTCAGGAAAGAGTAGTCCACGATGTGGATGTGATCGTAAACGATCCGGAAATCAAAATCGTATGTGAAACAATGGGTGGTGTGGAGCCGGCTTATACCTTTACCAGAAAAGCTTTGGAGGCAGGAAAGAGTGTCTGCACCTCCAATAAAGAACTGGTGGCAAGACATGGTGCTGAGCTGATTCAGATTGCAGAGGAGCATCATTGCAATTATTTCTTCGAGGCCAGCGTAGGCGGCGGAATCCCGATCATCCGTACCATAAAATCCGCACTGAGACAGGAACATATTTTGAATATCAGCGGTATTGTAAATGGAACTACAAATTACATTTTGACCAAGATGGACAGAGAGGGTGCTGATTTTGATACGGTTTTGAAAGAAGCACAGGAAAAGGGCTATGCAGAACGCAATCCGGAAGCTGATGTGGAGGGATACGATGCCTGCCGTAAAATCGCTATCTTATCTTCTCTGATGAGCGGAAAGAATGTAGATTATCAGAAAATCCTGACAGAAGGAATCACAAAAATATCTGCAGAAGATTTCATGTATACCAGAAAAATGCATGCTACCATCAAACTCCTTGCCATGAGCAAGAAAACAGACAGAGGGTATCTTGCCATGGTATCACCGGTCCTGATCCGAGAGGAACATCCGTTATTTAGTGTAAATGATGTATTTAACGGTATTTTCGTAAAGGGCGATATGCTGGATGACTCCATGTATTATGGAAGAGGCGCAGGCAAGCTTCCTACTGCCAGTGCAGTGGTAGCCGATGTGATCGAAGCAGCAAGATTCCAGGGTATGCATCTGCCCATCGACTGGAGCCGGGAAGAAGCGGAACTGATCGATGTGGAAGATTCCGAAAGAAGCTTTTTTGTGAGACTGGAACGCAAAGCCTGTGATATCGCAAAGGCTGCAGAAGTATTTGGAAACGGAAAAGTTGTGACGGTAGATGAGCTGCCGGAGGAATACGGATATTTGACTCCTGTTATGTCTGAAAAAGAGTTTGCACAGAAAGCAGCTTCTGTGGATGGAATGATTACCAGAATCAGAGTAGAAGCATAAAGGTAAGACGTAAAGGTAGAGGCATAAGGAGGAGCGATATGAAATACATTATTTGCCTGGGAGATGGAATGGCGGATGAGCCAATGCAGCAGCTGGGTGGAAAAACACCTTTGGAATATGCAAAAACACCGACTATGGATTTATTGAGCAGCAAAGGAGAAATCGGCATGGTACACACCATTCCGGATGGAATGAAACCGGGATCGGATACAGCCAATCTTTCCGTGCTGGGGTATGATCCGAAAATCTATTATTCCGGACGTTCTCCACTGGAGGCACTTTCCATTGGAGTACCCATGAAAGATACGGATATTGCAATCCGTTGTAATATTGTGACGATTTCTGAAGATGATGTACCTTTTGAGGAAAAGACTATCATCGACCATAGTTCCAGCGAGATCAGTACCGAGGACTGTGCTGTCCTTCTGAAAGCAGTTCAGGATGAATTGCAGAATGAAACCTATCAGTTTTATGTAGGAACCAGTTACCGGCATTGTCTGATCTGGGATAAAGGAGAAGTGGTAGAGCTTACCCCGCCCCATGATGTGCTTGCCCAGGTGATCGGACAGTATCTTCCGAAAGATGAAAAGCTCCGTGAAATGATGAAGAAGAGCTATGATATTCTGGTGAATCATCCGATCAATATAGAACGGAAGAAAAAGGGACTGAATCCGGCAAACTGCTGCTGGTTCTGGGGAGCAGGAACCAAACCTATGCTTTCCAACTTTTTTGAAAAAACAGGAAAGAAGGGGCTTATGATTTCTGCAGTTGATCTGCTGAAAGGAATTGCAGTTGGAGCCGGTATGGATAATGCCACGGTAGAGGGCGCAAACGGTGGATTACATACCAATTATGAAGGAAAAGCCCAGGCTGCTGTGGATGGTCTTTTAAAACAGGGATATGATTTTGCCTATATTCATCTGGAAGCTCCGGATGAAATGGGACATCAGGGCAGTGTGGAGAGAAAAGTTCAGGCAATCGAGTATCTGGACAGCAGAATTGTAAAACCGGTGGTGGAAGCTATGAATGCATCCGGAGAACCTTACCGGATTTTAATTATGCCGGATCATCCCACACCAATCCGGGTGCGAACCCATACTTCGGACAGTGTACCCTATCTGTTATATGACAGCACCGCTGAGGAAGAAAGAACCTGGCATTATAATGAGAAAGAAGCCGGTGAAAGCGGTAACTACATTGCAAAGGGATATGAAATCATAGATCATTTATTTGGAAAATGTACGGAATGAATTTCTCATATTTGAATCATAAGTTTTGTTGTAGGGAATTCGAACAGCATAGTTCATATAGAAATATAATGTTCAATTGAGAGAAAAATTATATAGAGAAAATAAGGAGTTTATGATATGAGAAAAGTTGTCAAATTTGGTGGAAGCTCATTGGCAAGTGCGGAGCAGTTTCAAAAGGTAAAAAATATTATTCTGGCAGATAAGGATCGTAAACTGGTGGTTCCTTCTGCACCGGGTAAAAGAGATAATAAGGATACCAAGGTAACCGATATGCTTTACGGCTGCTATGCTCTGGCAGAGGAGGATCAGGATTTTTCTGCGGAATTAGATGCGATTAAGGCCCGCTATCAGGAAATCATAGAGGGACTTTCTCTGGATCTTTCCCTGGAAGATGAGTTTAAAACCATCCAGAAAAACTTTAAGGAAAAAGCAGGTTCCGATTATGCAGCATCCCGTGGTGAATACTTAAATGGTATCATTATGGCAGGATATCTGGGCTATGAATTTATAGATGCTGCCACGGTTATCTTTTTTGATGAAGCTGGTGAATTTGAAGCAGAAAAGACCAATAAGATTCTGGCGGAACGTTTAAATGGAGTGGAAAGAGCAGTGATTCCGGGATTTTATGGAGCCAAAGCAGATGGAACCGTTAAGACCTTCTCCAGAGGGGGATCGGATATTACAGGATCCATTGTTGCAAGGGCAGCCCATGCTGATGTTTACGAAAACTGGACGGATGTTTCCGGATTTTTGATTGCGGACCCCCGCATTATTTACAAGCCGGAAGTGATCGATGTGATCACCTATAAAGAACTGCGGGAGCTGGCCTATATGGGGGCATCTGTACTTCATGAAGATGCTATTTTCCCGGTTCGCAAAGAAGGGATTCCAATCAACATTCGCAATACCAATGCACCGGAGGATAACGGAACCTGGATCGTAGGCAGTACCTGTCAGAAATCAAAATATACCATTACCGGTATTGCCGGTAAAAAAGGATTCTGTTCCGTTATTCTGGAAAAAGAAATGATGAACTCCGAAATCGGGTTTGGAAGAAAAGTTCTTCAGGCCTTTGAAGATAATGAAATTTCCTTTGAGCATATGCCTTCCGGTATAGATACCATGACCATTTTGGTACATCAGGATGAATTTATGCACAAAGAGCAGTCTGTCGTATCCGGAATTCAGAGAATGGCAAAACCGGATAATATCGAGATTGAGGCAGATCTTGCGCTGATCGCGGTAGTAGGACGGGGAATGAAATCCTCCAGAGGTACAGCTGGCAGGATTTTCTCTGCGCTGGCTCATTCCAATGTCAATGTAAAGATGATCGATCAGGGCTCTTCTGAGCTGAATATCATTATCGGTGTAAAGAATGAGGACTTTGAAGTGGCCATTAAGGCGATTTATGATATTTTTGTTGTAGCAAGGCTGTAACAGTTTTTTTCGTGGGAAAGGAAAGGAATATGGCAGCGACCATACGTGATATCCGGGATAGGACAGGATTATCCCTTGCAACCATATCGAAATATTTAAATGGTGGCAATGTGCTGCCAGAAAACCGAAAGGCGATAGCAAAAGCCATCGAGGAGCTTCACTATGAAGTTAACGAAGTGGCCAGAGGGCTGGCAACACGCAGAACAAAGACCATCGGCGTTCTGATACATAGTTTTGAAAATGTGTTTGCCGGAACCATCATTTCCAATATTGAAAATATTTTAAGGCAGCATGGATACGGAACCATTGTATGCGACTGTCAGGGAGATAGGGATCTGGAAGCGGAAGAACTTCTGTTTCTGCTGGGAAAACGGGTAGATGGTATTATCACGATTCCCATATCCGGGGATTCCGCCTATTTAAAGCCGGCATTTGAACGGAACATACCGGTTGTCCTGATCGACCGGGCTTTTTCCGACCGGGAGATGGACTGCGTACTGGTAGATAATGTGAGCGCAGCAAGGCAGGCGGTACAGGTACTTTTGGAGAAGGGTCACAGGCGTGTGGCTATTGTATGCGGAGATGAATCAGAATTTACTGCCAGGGAACGACTAAAGGGCTATGAGCAGGCTCTGGAGGAATACCAGATCGCGTCGGATCCGGCACTGATAAAGCGTGGAAAACTAACGGTGGAGCACGGATATCTTTCCATGAAAGAACTTTTGGAGATGGAGGATCGGCCCACAGCAGTGTTCATGAGCAATTATGAGATCACATTGGGTGGTATCGTGGCGGTAAATGAGCTCTCTGTTGCTTTCCCGGATGAAATATCCCTGATCGGTTTTGACAATTTCCTTTTATCCAAAGTGGTAAATCCTCCGTTATGGATGGTGTCCCAGCCTATGGAAAAGATTGCCATAACAGCAGCCCGGCTGATGCTGGAAAAGCTGGATGAAGCAGAAAAAGAAGATGGGGCAAAACCCGAAGTACGCAAGATTATACTGGAAACAAGTATTTTCAGGGGCGAATCAATTCAGCATTTGTTATAATGAGATTGACTTTGACGAACGTTTGTTCTATTATAGTGATAGAACAAACGTTCTTTTTGGTTTGGTGCAAAAAGTGTGGGAAAAAGAGGGATTTTTATGAATGATTTAAAAAAAGACAGTTTAACGGTATTTGATAAACTCAGGATTCTGACGGACGCTGCCAAATATGATGTAGCCTGTACCAGCAGCGGCGTGGAAAGAAAAGGTTCCGGAGAGGGGATTGGAAATACAGCTGCTGCAGGAATATGCCACAGTTTTTCAGCAGATGGAAGGTGTATTTCCCTGCTCAAGATTCTGTTTACCAATCATTGTATTTATGACTGCAAATACTGCATCAACCGGAAAAGCAATGATGTGGAGCGGACTACCTTTACACCGGATGAGATATGCGAATTGACGATCCAGTTTTACCGGCGTAATTACATTGAAGGATTGTTTCTAAGCTCCGGGATTATCGATAATCCCACGTATACCATGGAACTGATCTATCTCGCCATATGGAAGCTACGGAAAGAATACCGGTTTGAAGGATATATTCATGTCAAAGCGATTCCGGGAGCGGATCCAGCTGTCATTCAGAAACTGGGGATGCTGGTAGACCGTATGAGTGTCAATCTGGAGCTGCCTACAGCTGAGGGGTTAAAAAGCCTGGCTCCGAATAAGACGAGACAGACGATTTTAAAACCCATGCGTCAGATTCAAAATGGTATTCAAAACAGTAAAGAAGAGTTGGTTTTGTACAAACATGCGCCTCAGTTTGTACCGGCAGGACAGTCCACCCAGATGATCATTGGTGCTACACCGGAAAGTGATTATCAGATTGTTTCGGTGGCCGAATCTCTGTACCGGAAATTCGGGCTGAAAAGAGTGTTTTATTCTGCATTTGTTGCAGTAAATGAGGATAAAGATCTCCCGGCACTTCCGGGTGGGCCGCCGCTTCTGCGGGAACATCGTTTGTATCAGGCTGACTTTTTGATGCGGTTTTACGGGTTTAAGGCAGAGGAACTGTTATCGGAGGACCGGCCTAATTTTAATGTTCTCCTTGATCCGAAATGCGACTGGGCACTGCGACATTTAGAATATTTTCCCATGGAAATCAATAAGGTATCCTATGAAATGCTTTTACGGATTCCGGGAATCGGCGTGAAATCAGCCCAGAGAATCGTAAAGGCAAGGCGAATCGCCAATTTAGGCTTTGAGGATCTGAAAAAAATAGGAGTGGTACTGAAACGGGCCCTTTATTTTATCTGCTGTAACGGGCGGATGATGTACCACACGAAAATGGAGGAAGATTATATTACCAGAAATCTGCTGATGGCAGACCATAAGGCTCCCGCCAGTCTGGTCATAAACGGACAGGAAATGACATACAGTCAGCTGTCTTTATTTGATGATGTCCGGTTTCAGAATGTAAATGCAGTGCAGCATGGAATCGGAAATGATAGGAAGTGGATCGGTATGGGATGATGCAGAAAGAAATGCTGCAAAAGCTTTATTTAGTCTTGGAAAGAAGAGGTTTTAGAGATGGAGAAAACGGTTTTTATTTGTGAAGATACGCTGGAGGGGATATTTACCGGGATATATGATGCTTATGCATCCAGAATAGGGCATGATAAGTGTGAACTGGCAGCAGGAGATGTGCCACTGGAAATGTTCTGTGACTATATTCAGGTTTTGCCCTCAAAAGAGAAAGCGGAAAAAGTAATACGTACCTTAAAAAAGCAGTTTGGGGAGGAACGATTTTATGATCTGTACTATGTGCTGTGCAGTAACCGGGAAGACAAGGCAGATGTGGTTTACAAAACAGTTGTGGTAGGGCTTTCAAATGATCTGCATCAAAATCTTCTGGATCATTTATCCAACCCTTATGTGGCACGGGCTTTTGAAATCCGTAGAAATGTGGCAAATGAAGTGATGCATATCCGGGAGTTTATCCGGTTTCAGGAATTGGAAAACGGACTCCTTTTATCCAAAATTACGCCCCAGAATAATATTCTTCCATTTTTGATGCCTCATTTTGCAGACCGGTTTCCATTGGAAAATTTTATGATCTATGATGAGAACAGAAAACTTGCCGGACTGCATCAAAGCAGACATAATTGGTGTCTGGCACAGACGGAAGGGCTGAATCCAAAGCTGTCATCCTCTCGAAGTGAGCAGGAACGGTTTTATGGTGACCTGTTCAGATTGTTCTGTAAAACCATTGCTATTAAACCCCGGGAAAATCTGAATCTTCAAAGACAGATGCTTCCACTGCGATTTAGAAATAACATGACGGAATTCCAGTAATCATGTCGCCTTTTCGAAGGACAGAATGATTGACTTTTTGTATAGCAGGTAATATCATTATCTTAGAGCGAACCGTTTCACCCTTGTTTGTAAATAGTGGTTTTTTAAAAGCCAAGTGACAGCCACCATACATGAAAGGGGCGTTACTTAGAGGGTTATGGAGGTATGATATGAGGAAGCTTTTATTGGGAATCGATATCGGAACCAGTGCCTGCAAGGTAGCTGTTTTTGATAAAAGTGGCGAAGTGCTTGCACAGACAAATGAGCCGTATCAGTTGTTTTATCCGGCACCGGGATATGTGGAACAGGATCCGGATGAATGGTGGGAAGCAATATGTACAGGTATTAAAAAAGTGCTTGCCCAATCCGATATCAGTGCGGAGGAAATCGTAGGAATCGGTATCGATGGACAGAGCTGGTCTGCCATACCGGTTGACAAAGATGGAAATTGTCTTTCCCGTACACCGATCTGGATGGATACCAGAGCAAGAGATATCTGCGAAAAAGTAAAAGAGGAAGTAGGATTTGATACTATCTTCCGTGTGGCCGGAAATGATTTCCTGCCATCCTATTCCACACCAAAGATGCTTTGGTTTAAACAGGAAAAACCGGAAGTATATGAAAATACATACAAGTTTTTGCAGTCAAACAGCTACATCGGATATAAACTAACCGGAGTGATGAGCCAGGATCTTTCTCAGGGCTATGGAATTCACTTCTTCAACAACGAAACCTGTACCTACGATGCTGAGCTGGCAGAAAAACTTGGACTCAGTGTTGATAAAGTACCGGATTTGTATCAATGCCATGCGGTAATCGGAACAGTGACTGCTGCAGCGGCTGAAAAGACCGGACTGAAGGAAGGTACCAAGGTAGTAGCCGGTGGTCTGGATGCAGCCTGCGGAACCTTAGGGGCAGGGGTATATTTGCCGGGCCAGACCCAGGAGCAGGGAGGACAGGCAGGCGGTATGAGCATCTGTGTAGACCATGCACTGGCTCATCCGAAACTGATCTTAAGTCCTCATGTAGTACCGGGAATGTGGCTTTTGCAGGGAGGAACTGTTGGTGGCGGCGGAACACTTCGCTGGTTTAAACAGGAATTCGGGCAGGATATGTCCTTTGATGAACTGACTGCATTAGCAGAAGATATTCCTGCCGGAAGTGATGGAGTGACCTATCTTCCATTTATGTCCGGTGAGAGGTCTCCAATCTGGGATCCGGATGCTAAAGGTGTGTACTATGGTCTTGGATTTGATAAAACAAAAGGTCATATGGTACGGGCAACCTTAGAAGGTGTCGCATATTCTCTGGAACATAATCTTCGCGTTGCTGCTGAGACAGGAGCACAGGTA
Organism: uncultured bacterium; assembly: GCA_945949875.1. Taxonomy (GTDB): domain Bacteria; phylum Bacillota; class Clostridia; order Lachnospirales; family Lachnospiraceae; genus 1XD8-76. The sequence goes on along the minus strand of CAMFGH010000026.1, from coordinate 5,279 downwards.
GGAGAGCTGATTGCCATGGGTGGTGCTTCCAACAGCATACTCTGGACACAGATCAAAGCAGATGTGACCGGTAAAACCATCAAAGTTCCTACTTCAGATACTGCAACCACATTAGGAGCCGCCATTCTTGCCGGAGTAGGTGTAGGAGTCTATGAAAGCTTTGAAGAAGCGATTAAGGAGACCATTGTGATCACCAGAGTACAGGAGCCTGATATGGAAGCACATGCAAAATACCAGGAATCCATGAAATTGTATTTGGAACTGATCGATGCTTTGACACCGATTTTTGATAGAAAATAGTGATAGGAAAGAAAAGAGGTAAAGGCAAATGAAAGCAGGCGTAGTACATGGTATTGAAGATATTCGTTATGAGGATATTGAAACGCCAAAGGTAGAACCTGGTAAGGTTCTTGTGAAAATCAAATACACTGGGATTTGTGGTTCGGATATTCCCCGTGTAAATCAGGGTACCGCACATTATACACCCATTGTACTGGGACATGAGTTTTCCGGTACCGTTGCTGAGGTTGGGGAAGGTGTCACCAGTGTAAAAGCAGGAGACAGAGTAGCAGGTATTCCACTTGTTCCCTGTATGAAATGTGAGGATTGCCAGAAGGGTAATTACTCTCTGTGTAAGCATTATGACTTTATTGGTTCTCATTCTTTTGGGTCCTATGCTGAATATGTAGCAGTTCCGGAAAAGAATGTGGTGAAATTCTCTGATGATGTTTCTTTTGAACAGGGTGCTTTCTTTGAACCGGCAACAGTTGCATTGCATGGTCTGGAAAGAACCGGCTATCAGGGTGGAAAAACAGTAGCTATTTTAGGTGGTGGTACCATTGGCCTTTTAACCATGCAGTGGGCAAAGATTTTTGGTGCTAAGAAAATCGTTGTATTCGATATTGCAGAAGAAAGACTGGAACTGGCAAAACGTTTAGGCGCGGATGCAGGAATAAATACCTTAAAAGAAAACTTTATGGCTGACGCAAAAGCACTGACAGATGGCAAAGGTTATGACTATGTATTCGAAACAGCAGGAAATACCATTACCATGAAGATGGCATTCGAACTGGCTGCAAACAAAGCTGAAATCTGCTTTATCGGTACCCCAACAAAAGAACTTTCCTTTACAGTAAAAGAGTGGGAAAACATGAACCGTAAAGAATTTAAACTGACAGGATCCTGGATGAGTTATTCTGCTCCGTTCCCGGGCCATGAATGGGATCTGGTTGCACATTACTTTGCAACAGGAGACTTAAAGTTAGATGAATCCTTTATCTTTAAGACCATTCCACTGAGTCAGATAGACACCGCATTTGCTATGTTTAAAACACCGGGGACTGTTAAAGGAAAAATCCTGATTGATAGTGAAGCATAAGGATGATGACAAAAAGGAATCATTCTTTAGAAGTAATTACTGTTGAAATCAGGTACAGAAAAATGTAGAAAACAGGGATTCCCTGTTTGAGATAAGAGCGTAAAAAAGAAAATAAAATCACGGAGGTAAATAACAATGGGAGTAGATCCAAAATTAGTGCCACAGGTTACCTTATATACAGGTGACAAAGTTCCATGTATTGGTATGGGTACATTCGGTTCAGACCGATTCACAGCAGAACAGGTTTCTAACGCAGTAGCAGGTGCTATTCGTGCCGGATACCGTATGTTTGACTGTGCAGCATGCTACGGAAACGAAGATCAGATTGGTGAAGTTTTCAAAGCAGCTTTTGATGAAGGCGTAGTAGAAAGAAAAGATCTGTATATCATGACAAAAGTTTGGAATGATATGCACAGAGATGTTAGAAAATCCTGCTTGAAATCTATTAAAGATCTTCAGTGCGATTACATCGATTTATTCTTTATTCACTGGCCATTCCCGAACTACCATGCACCACATTGTACAGTAGATTCCCGTAATCCAGATTCCAAACCATTCTCAGTGGAAGAATTTATGGATACATACAGACAGATCGAAGAATTAGTAGATGAAGGTCTGGTAAGACATATCGGTATTTCTAACATGACTATTCCAAAACTGGAAGCAGTTATGGGCAAATGGAGAATCCCTCCGGTAGCATGTGAATCCGAACTTCATCCATGCTTCCAGCAGCAGGAAATCTTTGACTACCTGGTAGCTCATAAGATTCAGCCAATCGGCTTCATGCCACTTGGATCACCACAGAGACCGGAAAGAGATATCGTTGCAGAAGATATCGCAGATATGCAGGTTCCTGAATTTAAGGCAATTGCAGAAGCTCATGGAGTACATCCGGCTATCATCTGTCTGAAATGGGCTGTTCAGAGAGGACAGATTCCGATTCCATTCTCTATTCATGAAGCAGAATATGTAAGCAATATCGAGTCTACAATGGGTTGGAAGCTTTCTGATGAAGAAATGGCTACCATTGCTACACTGGAAAAGAATAACCGACTGGTGAAAGGCCAGGTATTCCTGTGGCCGGGTGCTACAGACTGGCATGATCTGTGGGACGAAGATGGCTATATCGTTCAGTAAAGTCTAAATTGAAGTTCAAATTGAAGTTTGAAAAAGAGAGCAAAAGGCTGATTCAAGGGGAGGAGAATCAGCCTTTTGTATTTCCCAGTTGCCAGAATGCTACAGCACTGGCAGCTGCAACATTTAAAGAATCAACATGATGGGACATGGGAATCAAAACAGTATAATCGCAATCAGCTATGGTAGAGGATGCCAGACCATCTCCTTCTGTACCAAGAATGATTGCCAGACGTTCTTCTTTCAAAAGAGCAGGATGATCAATCGGAACGGAATCTTCTTTCAGAGCCATAGCAGCAGTACGAAAGCCCAGAGAATGTAAAAGCTTTATTCCATTTTGTTTCCAGTCATCCAGACCTTTTCCAATATAAGTCCAGGGAATCTGAAATACTGTGCCCATACTGACACGAATCGCCCGACGGTAAAGCGGGTTGCTGCAGGCCGGAGAAAGCAGGACTGCATCCATACCCAGGGCAGCAGCAGAACGGAATATGGCGCCCACATTAGTGGGATTGACTACCTCTTCCAAAACTGCAATACGCCGGGCATTTTTGCAGACATTTTCAACGGATGGAAGGGGAGGGCGCCACATGGCGCACAAAACCCCACGGGTTAACTGAAAACCGGTAAGCTGGGTGAGAACATCAAACTCAGCTGTGAATATGGGGATGCCTCCGACGCGGGATAGGACCTCCTTTGCTTCACCGGTAATATGTTTTTTCTCTACCAACAGGGAAATGGGTACACATCCTGCATCCAGTGCCCGCAAAACTACTTTGGGACTTTCTGCGATAAAGATTCCCTTTTCCGGCTCTGCCCGGTTTAACAGCTGATTTTCTGTAAGTCTTGCATAGACATCTAATTCGGGTGCAGAGAAATCATGTATTTCAATAATATTAGGCATAATATAGACCTCTGTATTTTTCCTGTTTTATTTTATAACTCATTTTATCTCAAAATGAACGATTATAGAAGAAAACGAAGCGAAAAAAGTGGTGAGATTCGTATATCCTAAAAATATGATGCGGATATCATAAGAATAGGTGTTGAATTTCTGAATTGTAGTGTCGTATAATAGTTTCTGTTTAGGAAAGTTTTGATGTAAAAGAAAAACGGCAGATAAAGTACTGCCATGAAGCTGGAGAAGAATATGAAAAAAGTATTGGAAGTCATTTCAGAAGAAGTAAAAAAAGCATTTGCCCAGGCAGGCTATGATGAAGCACTGGGAAAAGTAACCATATCCAACAGACCTGACCTCTGCGAATATCAGTGCAATGGAGCGATGGCCGGTGCAAAACAGTATCACAAAGCACCCATCATGATTGCCAATGATGTGGCAGGCTGCTTACAGGAAAGCAAGATCTTTTCAGAGGTAACTGCAGTGGCACCGGGCTTTTTAAATATGAAAATAAAGGAAGACTTTCTGATTTCCTATTTAAGTGAAATGCAAAAGGAAGATAAATTCGGATATGAAGAGTCCGGAAGAGGAAAGAAGATCGTAATCGATTATGGCGGACCAAATGTTGCAAAACCGCTTCATGTAGGTCACCTGCGCTCTGCCATCATTGGTGAAAGTATTAAGAGAATCTGCCGCTATGCCGGTGCTGAGGTGATCGGAGACATCCACCTTGGGGACTGGGGACTGCAGATGGGGCTGATTATATATGAATTGTCCCTGCGTAAGCCGGATCTTCCATATTTCCAGGATGATTATACCGGAGAGTATCCGACAGAAGCTCCTTTTACGATTTCTGAATTGGAGGAAATATATCCGACAGCAAGCGGCAAATCCAAAGAGGACGCTGCCTATAAAGAAAAAGCAATGGAAGCTACTTTTAAACTGCAAAGTGGTGTACGGGGATATCGCGCCCTTTGGAACCACATCATAGCAGTATCTGTAGCTGACCTGAAGAAAAACTATGCAAACCTGAATGTAGAGTTCGATCTCTGGAAAGGAGAATCGGACGTTCATGATGTGATTCCCGGTATGGTTGAGTACATGAAAAAAGAGGGTTATGCTCATGAAAGTGAGGGCGCTCTTGTAGTGGATGTCATGGAAGAGACGGATACCAAAGAAATCCCGCCTTGCATGATACTGAAATCAGATGGAGCATCCCTGTATAATACAACCGATCTGGCGACCATTCAGGAACGTATGGAAAAAATCGGACCGGATGAACTGATTTATGTGGTAGATAAAAGGCAGGAATTATATTTTGAACAGGTATTCCGCTGTGCAAGAAAAACAAAACTGGTGAAGCCGGAAACAGAGTTAAAATTTATGGGCTTTGGTACCATGAACGGAAAAGACGGAAAACCATTTAAAACACGTAGCGGTGGTGTTATGCGTCTGGAATATCTGCTTCAGGAAGTATATGATGAAATGCTGAAAAAGATTTCCGAAAATAAATCCATGCCGCAGGAAGAAGCAGAAAAGATTGCAAAGATTGTTGCCCTTAGTGCAGTAAAATATGGTGATCTGTCCAATCAGGCTTCCAAGGATTACATTTTCGATATTGAACGGTTTACTTCTTCCGAAGGAAATACAGGGGTTTATCTGCTGTACACAATGGTCCGTATCAAATCTATCCTGAATAAGTACAAAGAGCAGGGCGGAGATGTGACAGAAGCAGTGCTTCAGAATATGGAAAATGAGTCTGCCAAAGATTTAATGAAACAACTGACTGCATTTAATACCATGATGGAAAATGCCTATGAAGAACTGGCACCGCATAAGATCTGTGCATATAGCTATGAGCTGGCCAAT